>JASLEQ010000593.1 GCA_030151135.1 Candidatus Sulfotelmatobacter sp.
CGCATCTCCCTCCCGCCAAAGTCTGACCTCTCCCTCGGTTGGCGGAAGCCCGGAGATATAGTACTTCAGTAACCTTTGGATTAGCCGGATGTAACCATTTATTAACGGGAATCCGATATGATGGAGTCAGTCTGAAACGCCGGAAGGACGACTGGGTGGGTCAGGAAAGGTCGGCAGTGGATCTCGAAACTCGCAGGAAAAAGCAGCAGGCGCTGATGGTCCGCATGTTGGAGCGGAAGGTACGCTCCCGCGCGCAGCAGCTTTATGAAACCCGCGGGCAGGCTGCGGGCAACGAGTTGCAGGATTGGTTTCAGGCTGAGTCAGAAGTACTTGAAAATAGTACCCTTGCCCCACTATATCGACGTACCAAAACCCCACCCGCAGCTGAGGAACTTCAGGAAGCCGTGGAAGTCGGCGGATAGCCGCTGTTCTTCTGAATCTCGATTCCCTACCTCTTGCTTACCGCTTTTGCACTCTTCTTCCCACCCTTTTTGGCCTTATCGAGCCGCTCCAATACTGATGCCACAATGATCGGCAGGCCCACGGTTGCGTCCACAAAAACTTCCCCGAACATCCCACCTTCCGATGGAGGCACAAACTTGCCCCACGAAATCGCTTCGCTGTAAGGACTGCCGGAAAGTCCGCCCCAATACACCGGTTCCGGACAAATCCGCAGCCCGTAGTGATAGCGCTTCAGGGGCACGTTCTCGCCGAGGCGGCGATGGCGCAGTTCGCAAAATGGCCCAAACTGCTGCGACCAGTTGCGCGGCACTCCACCGCCAATGGTGAAGATGCCCAGCTTCTTTTGCCGAAGCAGCGTCGCGGCAAAATGCTCCAAATCTTCAAACGGGTCGAACCGGATCTTGTGCCTTCCGGTCGACTCGCGCAGGCGATTGTTCAGTGCGGTGTCCAGGCCCAACTCCGAATCGCTGAAGGCAGGCACGAACACCGGTACGCCCTTTTCGTACGCCGATTTCAGAATTCCCCGCTGCCCTTTCGCGGTTTTCGAGAGATAGGCCCCGATCGCGTGGTTCAGCTTGTACGAGCACATCACCTCGTTGTGATCCCAGCTTTCGAGCACCGCCGACATCACTTCCTCGACATCGTCCAGGTTCTGCTCCGGTTCCAACGTGTCGTAAACGCGGTTATATCCCTGCTCGTATAATTCCTCGTCCGAAACTTCAGGGTTTGCCCGGAAATGCGCGCGCCCGGTAGCTTCTACGAGCCCATGCGCCATCAGCGCACCGGTCGAAACGATCGCGTTCACGATGCCCCGGTCAATCAGTTCGGTGACGATCAGGCCCTGCTTAGCTACCGTCATTGCGCCGGCCAGCGTCATAACGACGAACGCGTCCTCGTCGAGCGCCATCGCTTCCAATACATCCGCGGCCTCGCCCAGTTGCCGTCCGGTGAAAGCCGTCTTTGCCATCGCCCGCACCAGGCTGTCGATTGAAGTCACTTTCGCCAGATCGAGCGGCTCGAGCGGGATCAGCCGGTCCTCAATCGGATTGTGCAGCTTCCGGTCAACTCCCTCGCCGCCATGCTGCCCGTGCGAATTGCCATGATTGCCCTGTTTCAAGACGTGCCTCCAGAATTCTCGGCTGATTTCCCGACTCAATACTCTACAGGAAGCGTGTGAACAGATGCCACGCGCCTAATCCACAGAGCCGAAACGTCAACGAACCAGAGTTTGCGGCGCGACTCGGCAAAGCGCATGCTTCTGAGTCTCCTATCAGTGCACGGCTTCCCGTGTGCCATCAGGCAGCTCATGCCGTCAGCTTGCGCGCTTCCGCGATGTACACTCGCACAGATTGCCGGGCAAGCGCCAGTTCGAACAGCAACTCGCCGCTCTGGACGCATTGCGCCAGGCGGCACCAGAATCTCGCGTCGAGCCCCTGCGTAAAGCGCTCGGCCATAAGAACAACTTCCTCGCAGCCAAGGCCGCTCATCTCACCCGGGAACTCAATCTGCAAGAACTTACTCCGGACTTGATTGCAGCCTTTGATCGCTTCTTCGAAAATGCCGAAAAGTCCGACCCGCAATGCTGGGCAAAAAACGCGATCAGCAAGGCCTTGGCTGCATTCGATCTGCAAGAGCCGGACGTCTTTTTACGCGGGATGCGGCACATCCAACTCGAGCCCGTCTGGGGAGGGCAGTCCGACACGGCCGGATCACTCCGCTCGACCTGCGCCCTCGCGCTTGTCCAATGCCGCAGGTTGCCGGAAGCCGATCTCCTTGCTCAGCTAGTCGACCTGCTCGCCGACAAGGATAAAGCTGTCCGCATCGAAGTCGTCCGCGCCATCGAGCAGATTGGATCACCGGCCGCGTCTCTCCTGCTCCGCCTGCGGGCGAATCTCGGCAACGACGAACCGGAAGTTCTGGGCGCATGCTTCGCCGGGATCCTTCACCTCGAAGGCGCGAGTGCGATTCCTTGGGTCGTCCGCTTTCTATCGACTGCCGACGATACTGCCGGCGAAGCTGCCCTGGCGCTAGCCGCGACGCACGCCCCGGCAGCATTCACCGCGCTGAAGGATTGCTTTGAAACCGTGCGCGACCATTGGTTCCGCTCCGTCCTCCTGTCAGCGATCGCGCTAACCCGTCAGGACGAAGCCACAGAATTCCTGCTCGATCTCGTGAAAAGCGACTCATTGCATGCCGAGGTCTCAATCGAAGCCCTCGTCCGCTCCGCACCCTCTGAAGAAATACTCAGCCAGCTGACGAAGCTGACGGCGGAAAATCCGAGGCTGTCTAGGGTAGTAGCGGACCTGACGAAGAGTCGATCTTGAAGTTACTCACCAGCAGAGGGCATGCTTCTTCTTCACGACCTCTGTGACCTTTGTTCGCTTCAAAGCTTTTAGTGCTTAAGGTTTAAGCCAGAAGCCAACAGCTAGAAGCTGGCAGCTCAATGCTATATTGATCCCGGAGGATCGCTCGTTGCCGCCCGAGAAATTTCGCGTAGCGCTGATTCAGATGTCGTGCGGGCCCGAGCCCGAACAAAATCTTGAGAAGGCGCTCGACCGCATCGCCGACGCCGCTGGACGCAATGCCCAGGTCGTCTGCCTCCCGGAGCTTTTTCAGACGCAGTACTTCTGCCAGCGCGAAGACCATGCGCTCTTCGATCTCGCCGAACCGATTCCCGGCCCCAGCAGCGAAAAACTTGCCGCTGCCGCAAAGAAGAATGGCGTGGTGCTGATCGCTTCTCTGTTCGAAAAGCGCGCCGCCGGCGTTTATCACAACACGGCGGCTGTCTTCGACAAAGACGGCGCCTCGCGCGGCCTTTACCGCAAGATGCATATCCCCGACGATCCCCTGTATTACGAAAAGTTCTATTTCACGCCCGGAGATCTCGGGTTCCGCGCAATCGACACCAGCGCCGGAAAACTCGGCACACTCGTGTGCTGGGACCAGTGGTATCCCGAAGGCGCGCGCCTCACGGCATTACAAGGTGCACAGATTCTTTTTTATCCCACCGCGATCGGATGGCATCCGGCCGAGAAGGCTGAGTTCGGCGTAGCGCAGCACGATGCCTGGCGCACCATTCAACGCGCCCACGCCATCGCCAACGGAGTCTTCGTCGCGGTCGTCAACCGCGTCGGTTTCGAAACCGGCAACATCCGCGGCAAGTCCGCGCCCGGCCAGGGACTCGAATTCTGGGGCGGATCGTTTTTCTGCGATCCTTTCGGGCGAGTGCTCGCCGAGGGTTCCCATGACCGAGAAGAAATTCTGGTGGGCGAAGTCGACCTGAAGGCGCTCGAGGACATCCGCCGCAACTGGCCGTTCTTGCGCGACCGCCGTATCGACAGTTACGCCCCGATCTCCAGCCGTCTCATCGACTAAAACAATGTCACGAACCAAAGCCCTGTTGCTCGTCGCCATCACACTCGCCCTTGGGCTTGTCTGCTTCGCCAAGACAAACAAGCGGAGCGGCAACATTGTCGCCTACGACTTCATGCACCATGCCTCCAAAGCCTCGTCCGACACGCAGAATCAGGAAGTCGTGATTCTCGAGACGCCCAATCCAAAACAGAAATACGTAAAGGTGATGTTCTCCAGCGAGGGCACGACGCAGATCGAGCCGAAGTATTTCGACGGAAGCGAGCCGCTGGAAGTCAACGTACTCCGCGACAAGACTTGCGACGAAAAGACGCCCACCTTCGTTTCACAGGTCAGCATGGAGCAGATCGCCGGAACATATTTACTCACCGACGCCTACAAAGCCCATCCTCCGGCCCGCATCAAGAACCTCGAGTGCTATGTCGCCATCTACAAAAAGAAAAAGTAAAGCGACACTCACGCAAACTCCTGCCGAACTCGGATGTCGCATGCCCGCCGAGTGGGAGCCGCACGCGGCCACATGGCTCGCCTGGCCGCACTATCACGGCGACTGGCCCGGCAAGTTCGAGCCGATCCCCTGGGTCTATGCCGAGATCATCCGCAATCTCGCAAAGTATGAACGGGTTGAACTGGTCGTGAACAACGCAGCGTCAGCAAAGCAGGCGCGAAAAATTCTGAAGCGCGCCGCAGCGCTCTCGGATAACATCCGCTTTCATCACTGGCCCACAAATCGAATCTGGCTGCGGGACTCAGGCTGCGTCTTCGTAAAGAACCGGGAAGGGCACGAGTTTACTAGTGCCGGTAGCGAGCCACCCTCGAAAGGGGCTTCAGCCCCTGAGGCTCTGGCCATCAAATTCCGCTTCAATGCCTGGGCCAAATACTCCAACTGGCGCCACGACGACAAAATCGGTCCGCTGATGGCAAAGGCCGCCGGCCTCCAGGAAGTGCGCGCACATGTCTTAGATAAACCGATGGTCCTCGAGGGCGGTTCCATTGACGTCAACGGCGCGGGCACAATCCTCACTACCGAAGAATGCCTCCTCAGCAAAGAACAGCAACGCAATCCGCACATGGCGCGCGTGCACTACGAAAAGGCTTTCGCCGACTACCTCGGGGCGCCGCAGACGATCTGGCTGGGACGCGGCATCTTCGGCGATGACACGCACGGACACGTCGACGACCTCACCCGCTTTGTTCGAAAAGACACGGTCATCACCATGGTCGAGCCCAATTCCAAAGACGTAAATCACGAACCGCTGCGTGCGAATCTGCGCCGCCTGCAATCCGCCCGCGATCAGGACGGAAAGCAACTCACGGTAGTTGAAATCCCCATGCCACAGCCGGTGATCTTCGAAGGCCGGCGCCTGCCCGCCAGCTACGCGAACTTTTACATCGCCAACGGAGTCGTTCTCGCGCCGGTATTCAATCGTGCCAATGACCGCATCGCCCTGAATACGCTGGCGGAACTGTTCCCCTCGCGCG
>JASLEQ010000640.1 GCA_030151135.1 Candidatus Sulfotelmatobacter sp.
GGCATCGCTTCAGGGATGCCGCAGCGTGTCCAGAACGACGGTCGCCTTTAGGCGCCGCGGTCATCCCGAGAGCCGTGCAATCTGAATCACATTATTGTGTGATTTCGATCCTAGAAATCCACAATGCAGAGGGCAGATTATTACCAAGGCGGTAGCGGTATGGGCGAGAATTCGACGAGAGGAGCTAACTCCTTGCGGGTCAAGATTTTACCCGTAACTGCTTGAGCGCCATAGATTATTTCATTTTTTTCCCCTAACTCCATGATTTCAGAGATTCGGGGGGAGGGGGGGTACCCCCGATGGAACATCAAAAACCCGAAAAAATGCTCCATCTCCAGCAAAGACGCTGAAGATGGAGCGCTCGAAATCGATGAGTTTAGTGGTTTGCAGCAACGTCCGCCGGCGATGCCGAGGAACCCGCCGCTCGCGATAGCCGTTGCGCGGCTTGTTGCTGCTGAACGCGCTTCATGGTTTGCGGATGCCGCGCCCACTCGATCTGCTTTTCCGCCGGAGCGCCGTAGAGTTCCGGATGCAGATAGTAGCCTTTCAACCGCCCAGTCTTCTCCTCTTCAACAACCAGAGGATGCGCCTTGGCGAACGCGTCCTGACGAGTTCCAATGACTTCCCAGGAAACCTCCACGTTCGGCACATTCGTGCGAATCGTGAACGCATTGTTCTCGATCTTCTTCGCAATGATGGCCTGCGCGAACTGTCCGATCACCGTCAGTTGGTAGCGGAGATCGGTGTTGATGGCCTGAAACCATTTCGGCAACTGAACCACGGCATAGCCGCTCGCGTCGGTGGTCACGTTCCCCGCGTAGAGATTCATCATCTCCGACGACTCTATCGAAGCATGGACAAGGTATTTGTTCGCAGGTTCCAGCGGATGGTCGATCTTGAAATCCTTCACCCCGGCAGTGATTGAACCTGTGACGAAGATGCTGCCAATGAAAGTGCCAGCCTCTCCACTCCCGGCAAAGGCCTGGATTCCGTCGCCGTAGAGAGTGAGATTGCCCCCGGTGAACGAACCTCCAACGCCGTCTCCGTTGGTGTCGCTGCCGGTTCCTCCGAAGGCGAGAACGCCGAAACCGCCGGGAGAGCCGCCGAAATCGGGAGAACTACCGCCCATTGCAACAATACCCATTCCCCCTTGGAAATCGGGCCCGCCCGATCCGCCGAAGACGTCGACGCCATCTCCGCCCGGTTGATTATCCAAAGTCGCCGCGTTGAATCCAGCGAAATAGCCGCCGGGACAGCCTGCGTTCGGTCCCGAGTTGCACACCGCCGAGGTACCGGACACACCGACTCCTCCGATACCGACGACCCCATATCCGCCAACGCTGAGCGTCTGCCCGAACACTCCTGCGGTCGTGCCCGTCGTCGCCGAAACGACACCGGAAATAGCGTTTGCGGAGGGACTCTTCGCCGTGCCTACGATGGCCGGAGCAATTCCGGAAGTCAGTGTGTTGGTGACCTGGAGCGCTCCCGCGGAGTTTCCAGCGTTGACCACTTCGACATTGTTGATGGTCTGCTTACCGGTGAAGGTGTTGTTCGCCGCAAGCTGCGCCGTGCCGGGAAAGGTTTGTCCCCCAACGAACGTGACCGTTCCGGCGTTGCTGATCCGGAACGCCGTTCCATTCACTGCCAGAGTGTTGTCCGTTGCTTTGGGAACAAGAGTCAGCGTGTCGCGAACGTTGCTGCGTCCGTTGACGTCAAGCATGGCTGTGGGAGCAGTCATGCCGACACCGATTTGTCCAGCCCTCTGGAACATGATCGAGTCGACGATATCGCTGCTGGTGTCCCACACGGGGATAAATCCGGCGCTGCCAAGCCCTGTGACGGCCGCATTCGGTGGAAATGCAGACGACTTATTCGCGGCCGGTGTTGTCGCTGAGCCAGGCGAGCTGGTATGGCCTTGGCCAGCACTGGTATTCGCCAGAACGAAAGCCGAGGGCGGAAGGCCACCAATGGTCTGAGCGTCCGCAGCCTTGAGCGCATAGGGTACCGCCACCAGCAGAATGCGCGCCTGCTCGTTCTGACCTGCCACTTGCACGGCGAGCCATTTTGCCTGCCCGTTGGAGAAGAGCTCCGCTGGCAAGCCGTGCGCTGTTGTGCTGCCCAGGTTTACGGTGTACTGCCCGTTTTCGCCGGGCGTGATGTTTTGCGATTCCATCCATAGAGGAGCACCGCCCTGCTCGGCGGCATAGAGCAGGAACGTAACTCCCTGGATTCCGGTAAGAGGCTTTCCATTCAGGTCAACGAGAGTTCCGCTGTAATTGATGATGTTGGGTACTACGGCGTCAGCAGTCGAGCTCTGCTGCGCAATTGCCGGCATTGTCAGGGATACCGCTACGATGACAAAGAGAGAAGAGAGGTAGTGTGATGCGATTGGTCTCATTGCGTCCTCGCGTTTGTGGTTTGAGAAACGAAACGGGGGGAATCAGGGACCCGAGAACCGGCAGGAGGGAAGGGAAACGCCGGTTCGAACGTGGCAGGGATTATGTCCCGATTCTGCGTGGCTGTCAACCTAGGAGTTTTCGGTGCAGCCGGATAACTCGAAATGCCCCCCTCGGCGTCTAACGAACAGGCCTATGATCAAGGCCTTGGTGTCCCTGACCCCGGGCGTATAATCAAGCCTAAGAGGAGTACCCCTATGAAGCTCAGATGGCTGGCAGGCGGGATCGCACTTGCCGTCTTCGGCGCGGCGCCCTGGATGGTGGGACAAACCCCGGGACAGAATCCGCAAGATCCAACAACACAAAATCCGCAAGCGCCCCCTCCGCCGCAGCAGGCTCCGCCGAACCAGGTTCCGACATCGGACCCGGATGCGGGGAAGCCGAAGGCCTCTGACATTCAGAACGCTCCGAAGAAGGAAGACGCGCCTCTTCCCACACAGGACGACAGCCAGATCAAGCATAACGGCGGCAAGACGGACGTAGACGCCGTGGGCAATCGCAACGTGGGATGCGGACGCGGAGTCGGCAACTGGTACAGCGTGGAAAAACAGGTAGCGATGGGACGCCAGTTCGCCCAGCAGGTCGAATCGCAAGTCAAGATGGTGAACGATCCTGTGGTGACCGAGTACATCAATCGAATCGGGCAGAACCTAGTGCGCAATTCGGATGCACAGGTCCCGTTCACGATCAAGGTGATTGATTCCGACGTGGTCAACGCGATGGCGCTGCCCGGCGGATTCTTCTATGTGAACTCCGGCTTGATTCTGGCTGCCGATGAGGAAGCCGAAGTGGCGGGCGTGATGGCGCACGAGATCGCGCACGTGGCGGCCTGCCATGCGGCTCGTGAAATGAGCCGCGCCAACCTGTTGCAGATGGCCTCAATTCCGTTCATCTTTGTGGGCGGCGGCATCGGCTATGCAGGTTATGAAGCGGCGGGACTCGGCGGGATGTTCGGCATCCTGAAGTTTTCGCGCGGATTCGAGGCGGAAGCGGACTACCTGGGCATCGAGTACATGTACCGGGCGGGCTACGATCCGTCGGCGTTCGTGTCCTTCTTTGAAAAAGTGCAGGCGATGGAGAAGAAGAAGCCAGGCACGCTGGCAAAGGCCTTCGACACGCATCCACAGAACGCCGACCGCATTGAGAAGTCGCAGGAGGAGATTCGAAAGATTCTTCCGGCAAAAGCGGAATACGTTGTAACGACGTCGGAGTTTGACGAGGTGAAAGCGCGGCTGGGAGCGATCGAGAACAAGCATAAGTTACTCGACGAGAAGGACGCGAATAAACCGAGCCTGCGGCGTACGTCGAATCAAACGGACAAATCCAGCGACGGCAAGAGTGACGATGACCGTCCGACGCTGAAGCGGCGTGACGACTCCTCGAATTAGAACCAAATTGATTCCAACTGTGATGGAATGCCGGCGGC
>JASLEQ010000659.1 GCA_030151135.1 Candidatus Sulfotelmatobacter sp.
GAATGATGGCTGTGCGATGGCAAGGCTCTTGCCGCCGCCATACCTATAGTAACTTGCCTGTCTTTGCTTAAGCTCGGATAACCGTTATAAGCTCAGAAGAGTCTAATTCCAAAGCGGGAAAACATGCGTACGTGGGTGAGATGGTCGGCATGGCTGTGTCTGTCGTTGATCTTCTGGACGGCTGGCGCCGAGTCTACTCACCAGCACCCCAACCAAACCGACGCGGCATCGTGCGTCATATGCGTTGTTGCGCATAGCACCAGACCCGCTGTTGTTGCGAGCCATACCGCACCAGTTTTTGCCGCGATCGAACTTCTGCGAGAAGAAGACGTCATCGCGAAGCTCGGCGTCGATTTCTCCGACGCCGGAATTCGCGGTCCTCCTGCTGTCCTGTAGGGAATTACACAACGAAAAAACACTGAGCCGCCGACTTCGCGGCCATTCCCTATTCGTTCGATCCTCAGGAGGAAATCATGCGTACGACCCTTCGAAGGCGTGCCGCCATCGTGGCACTCTCTCTGCTTGTAACTTGCGCTTTTGCCGCCGCGCAGTCGGCTGGGAACTCCGGTTCCATCAATGGGACTGTAACCGATCCAACGGGAGCTGTAGTCCCCAACGCGAACGTCGAGATTCGCAATCCAGTTAGCGGATTAGACCGCTCGACCAAAACTGATAGCCTGGGGAAATTCCAGTTCACGAATATTCCATTCAATCCCTACCATCTGACGATCTCGGCGGAAGGATTTTCTCCATATTCGCAGGACGTTGAGCCTCGTTCGGCCGTTCCAGTGGACGTGGCAGTGAAGCTTCAGGTTGGCACCTCGAGCACACAAGTAACGGTGGAGGGCGGTGGAGATCTGATCGAGAACGATCCGACATTTCACACGGATGTGGACAAAGGATTGTTCGATAAGCTGCCGCTGGAGAGCCAATCCTCGTCGGTGAGTTCGCTGGTGACACTGTCTACACCAGGAATTGCAGCGGATTCAAACGGCCTTTTTCACGGTTTGGGAGACCATGCCGAGAACTCATTCTCGGTCGATGGGCAACCCATCACGGACCAGCAAAGCAAAGTATTTTCGAACCAGATCCCGCTGGATGCAATTCAGTCGATGGAGGTGATCTCAGGAGCGCCGCCAGCCGAGTATGGCGATAAGACGAGCATCGTGATCAACGTTACGACGCAGTCGGGCCAGGGCGTTACGACACCGCACGGGGCGTTAAGCACGTCTTACGGTTCGTTCGGGACCGCCAACGTGGATTTTAATCTTGCCTACGGAGGCAAGAGCTGGGGCAACTTTTTCTCGGCGAGCGGTTTGAACAGCGGACGGTTTCTCGATCCGCCGGAATTCAAAGTCATACATGACAGAGGAAACGAAGAAAACCTGTTCGATCGGGTGGACTACCAGCTTTCTCCAGGAGATTCGATTCATCTCAACGTTGGGTACACACGCTCGTGGTTTCAGACTCCTAATTCTTATGATCTGCAGAATGCCACTGCGTGGTCTGGTCTGATCGTCGATAACAACGGGCTGGGGCCGGACGGTTTGCCGGTTGGGCCCGCGGATCAGCGTTCGCAGATCAAGACTTTTGATATTGCGCCCTCGTGGACGCGCCTTATAAGTCCGACAACGGTCTTCACCTTGGGTGGTTGGGTACGGCGTGACCACTACAATTATTATCCCAGCACGAATCCGTTTTCAGACCTCGCACCGGATCTTCAGGCACAAACTGTGGGCCAGGACCGGACGCTCTTGAACAGTGGAGCGCGCTCGAACCTGTCGTATGTCAAAGGCATCCACAATGTGAAGATCGGCGCTACGTATCAACAAACCTTCCTCGATGAGGACGACAGGCTCGGAGTTGTCGATCCGACGTTCCTGGGATCTCTTACCGACGCGAACGGCAATAGTTGTACGGACGGCAACGGAAATCCGATTGCAGCTCCTTGCACGACACTAGCGCCGTACGATCTTACGCGTGGGGGGACTCTCTACGGATTCGTGGGACATACCGACGTGAAGGAACTCGCCTTGTATGCCGAGGACTTCATCACCAAAGGAGCTTGGGCGATCAATCTGGGACTGCGTGGTGATTTCTACAACGGCCTCACTACGCATAAGGAGGCAGAACCGCGTCTTGGTGTGGCTTACAACGTCAAACGTACCAACTCCATCCTGCGTGTTTCCTATGCACGCGTTCTCGAAACTCCATTCAACGAGAACCTGGTGTTATCGAATCAAGGATGCGGCAATCCGGTCTTGAATCCCCTGCTTCTGTGCTCATCCTCGAGCATTACACCCTTCAGTCCTGGGTGGCGGAATGAATTTCATGCCGGCATTCAGCAAGCGGCGGGGAAATATCTGGTATTTTCAGGCGAATATATCTGGAAGTACACACACAATGCGTACGACTTCAGCGTTCTTGGAGCCACTCCAATCACTTTCCCGATTGAATGGGATCGGTCGAAGATTCCGGGGTATGCCGGACGCGTAAGCGTTCCGAACTTTCACGGATTCTCAGCGTTGTTCGTATTTTCCAGCGTTGCGGCGCGATTCTTCGCACCCCAGGTGGGAGGGGCGGGAGCTACACCATCGGCGCCAGCCGGAGTCTTCCGGATCGATCATGACGAGAAGTTCAACGAGACCTTCCACATCCAATACCAGCCGTGGGCGCGCGGACCGTGGATGGGATTCAACTGGCGTTACGACAGCGGCCTTGTCGCCGGCCCGGTGCCGTGCGCCGGAGGCAATTGCGCGAATGGACCGTTGGGCAGTGACACGGTGGTTGACGCCTCGATCATCAGCCCCGATCAGCAATACGAAGCGGGTCTCTTCTGCGGATCGGTGCGTGCGACTCCAACGACTCCGATCAGCTCAAGTCTCGGGCCCAGCATTTGTCCTGCATCGGAATACGGATCTACGCTGCTGAAGATACCCGCTCCCGGTACTGAGGACGATGATCGCAATCCGCCACGTGTTGCGCCGAGGAACCTTTTCGACCTTTCCATTGGGCACGACAACATTTTTCATGGAGACAAGTACAAGATCAGCCTTCAACTGACTGCTATCAACCTCACTAACAAATATGCGGTCTACAACTTCCTCTCGACTTTTAGCGGCACGCATTATGTAACACCGCGGGCGCTGACGGCGGAATTGGGGTTCCACTTCTAACAAAAGCTGTTGAGCCAGCGGCGCCCTTCATAGCGAGGGCGCCATTTTTGTACTATGTGAGAGCTTATTTTCTAAATGTTGGGTTTATCGATCAGGCGTCCGATGGCTGCGCGACGTACCATAGTTTCGTAAACGTATGTAAAAAGTTGGCTCTCCTGAGCACGGCGGCCGAACCTGCTTGCTAGTATAGAGAGGCCGCTCATCAACATGCGCTTTCAGTGGTCGATTGGGGACAAACCGTTCATGAAGATTGCCATGAAGTTCGCGGTTGGAATCGCGCTGATGAGCGCGGTGCCGGCCTTGTCCGTGGGACAGCAGGGCTCGTCCACTTCTTCGGAACCTACCGCATCCCCATCCCCGCAACAGGACAAGCAGGATTCGTCGGGGCAAAAGCCTGCTGACTCTGCGGAACAAAAGCCTGCCGCGAATGGTAAGACCCCGCCTCCTGCGATCGAGGAAGTCGGGGCGGGCAAGGTTGCTGGAACGTCGAATGATCGTCTTTTCTACACTCTGCCCAACTTCCTCAGCCTGCAGGGGCGGGAGAAGTTACCGCCTCTGACCGCAAAAGATAAGTTCAAGGTAGTGGCGCTGGGAACATTCGACTATATCGAATATCCGTGGTGGGGCATTTTAGCGGCGATTAACCAGGCTGAAGATAACGAGCAGGGATACGGACAAGGGTGGGTGGGATACGCCAAGCGGTATGGGTCGACGGCAGGCGACAGCATGGTCGAGAACTTCATGGTGGGCGCAGTGTTCCCTTCCGTGCTGCATCAGGATCCGCGTTTCTACCAATCCGAGCGTGGAGGTTTCTGGCGAAAGTCGGGATATGCGGTAAGCCGGATTTTCGTGACGCGGGGCGATAGTGGGAGCCCGCAATTTAATTTTTCAGAGATCTTTGGCAGCGCGACGGCGGCGGCAATCTCAACCTACAGCTATCATCCTCGGAGCACTTTTCTCAGCACTCCAACAAATCCACACTTGTTCGTTGGTTCGAACCGGACTTTGGCGCAGACAGCGAGTACATGGGAAACGCAGCTGACTCTGGATACGATCACGATCGTGGTCAAGGAATTCTGGCCCGACATTCATCGGAAGCTGTCGCACAAAACATCCGGCCCGGAAGGCTCTCACTAGGGCGTGTACTTCGAGAGCCGGACAGTACTACTCCGGCTCACAATGATTTTTGTAGTCAGAGACCTTGCATGCATTTCCTGTCGAGTCACCATTTGAGCAGTCGCAAGACTGGGCGGATGATAGTCCCCCAATCTGGACTTGCCGTCATTATGTTGGCGGTATGCTTTGTCCCTTTCTGTAGCGCGCAAAACAGCGGCAACCAGCAGACCAGTGAGCCGACGCCTTCTCCGCGACCGGAAGCGACCAGATCAGAGCAGAAATCCGAAAAAGAGCGAGAGATTGAGCGCCAGGAGCAGTCCCAGCGCGCGCTGGGAGTTTTACCGCAATTTGGCGTAACCAGCCGCTTAAATGCGCCGCCTTTAAGCCCGCACGACAAATTTCACCTGTTCGTGAAATCCGCTTTCGACCCGGCGACCATCGGAGTAGTAGGCCTGCAGTCTGCCATAAGCCAGGGTGAAGACGAGTTCCCTGCGTACGGGCAGGGAGCGCAGGGGTATGGAAAACGATTTGGGGCTTCATTCGCGGACGAGATTTCATCTGGGTTCTGGAGCAATTTCGCGTATCCAACGCTGTTAAAGGAAGATCCGCGATATTTCCGACTGGGCGAAGGCAAACTCCCGACCCGCGTCTTGTACAGCGTGAAGCAGGAATTTGTATGCCACACCGATAAGGGCGGACGAATGTTCAACTTCTCCAATGTTCTGGGATCATTCACGTCTGGAGCGATTTCGAATTTGTACTATCCGGGAAATTCGCTGATTCGGGTGAAACCGGCGACAGCAACCAGCCCCGCGATGCCGGTATACGAAAATGATCGCGGAGTCGAACTGACGCTGAGCCGCGCGGTGATCGCGCTGGGCTATGGAACAATTGGCGGATTATTCGACGAGTTCTGGCCCGACATTAGCCGGAAGCTGTTCAAGAAGAAACAGAGCGTAGACCAGAATCCCCCTGAGAGTGATTCGAAGTGAACTGTACCGCGGAGCCGCCTGGCTCGCCCCGGCGAAGTGCAAATAATTTGAAATAAATCGGCGTAGTGCGATCTCCGTTGCTATCTCTGGACGCGTCCATCGCGGAAAACACCGACTCACGAAGGAGGACGAACCTCGTTTCCCTTCGCAAAGCTTGCTGCGGAGCGCACCACATTCCCTTGAGCGCGCTCGTTATATCAACAATTCACATCTACATCATGCGTCTCGGCTCGGAGGCGCGATTAGTTACAAGTTCGGGATGAAGGCGCCGAAAGCTTTCGGTGATGTGGCAGTTCCAGCAGACGGGCTGATGCGATTCGAAGACTTGGGGCAATTGTTCGGGCCTGATTCCCTTCCATTCTGTGGTTTTAAAGTCCGGGCCCAAGAGCGCTGGGGCGTGATCGAGATGGCTGAGCGGGCCGATGGGCTTCTCGCAGAAGACGCAACCCTTGCCTTCGTACCATTTGGCGACGATGTTCCAGACGAGGCAATTGTCAGGATCGATTTCAATTTGCTTGAGGCATTCCTGGCCACAGTCTTGCCGCTCGGGCCAGCGGGAACACTCTCTGAGGCGTAGGGTTGGCTCGTCAACGAAGGCGCCGACGGCGGCTTCCGTGGCGGCGATCTCGACCGCAGCGGCGCCATGGGTTTCAGGGCAAATGACCAGATGCT
>JASLEQ010000722.1 GCA_030151135.1 Candidatus Sulfotelmatobacter sp.
GTCGAAAGCGGGACGATTCCCAGCGATCTTCGGAGTGCAAGACAGGAGTGCGCATCACCCGAGAATCGTCAGAATGCCTTCTCAGACGGCGGACTGGGTTAAAACTTGGTCACTTCAGTGAAGTTGAAATCGTTCACTTTCATGGCCGGCACAACCATGTCGAATGACTCTTCGCCGGATGATCGGGAGGGCATACTCATCGACTCAACGTTCGAGAGCATATGCAGCAGGCTTTCATTGAAACGAAAATTTCGTATTCCGCACTGGACGCGTCCATTCTCGATGAGGAATGTTCCATCCCGCGTCATGCCGGTCAGCATCTTCTCGAATGGTTCGACTTCGCGGATATACCAGAAGCGCGTGACCAGCACTCCCTTCGCTGTCGACCGGATCATCTCTTCGATGGTCCGCGGCTGATCCGTCGAGGCGAACACGATATTTAAGGGCATTTCCCCGATCTCGTTCGGGAGAGGGAACCCGTGGCCTGTGGATTCGATTCGACCCACGGTGTCGCGAAGTTCTGACTTTCGCATGCGGGCAGCCGTCGATCTGGCATACACCACCCGCTTCACAACTCCTTTTTCCACCAAAGGCACACGGCATCGCGGCACGCCTTCGCCGTCAAACGGAGATCCCGTCTGCAGAGGGTGCGATACATCATCTGTAATCGTTATGTTGTCGCCGAAAATCTTTTTTCCAATGCGTCCCGTCAGGAATGATCGCTGATCAAGAATGGCCACTCCGGAATAATCGAAGAACATGAATCCCACCATGTCGAGAACTGCAGACGGTTCCAGGATCACTGTGTATTTTCCGGCTGGGAGTTCCCGAGGGTGGGCGGAATCGAGGGCCTTCTGAGCCGCCGTTTCGGCCAGTTTCATCGGATCGAGATTCGCTACATTCGGAAAATTGGCCTTCTGCCACCCTGAAGAATCGCCGGCCATCATACTAATAGAGATTTCAGCTAGCGTCTGGATATGCCACTGGCTCAATCCCCGCGAATTGAATATACCTTCAAACGATTCAGCGGTCGAAAACACGCCGGCCGTTGTAAGTTTGTGGTGGTCTGCCACGTGAACGATTCGCTTGACTCCATGTGCGCGAATTTCCGGCGTAATGTTTGTAGTCTCTTCAAAATGGCGTGAGGGCACCAAGATGCTCTCTCTCTCACTTCCGAGCGCCTCTTTCGCATCCGGGACAGGCAGCAAGTCAGGATCGGGGTGCTGCACCTTTGCCAGTGATTCCGAACTCTTCACCACCTGTCGCAGGCTGTCGTCATCGAACTTATTCGTAGTCGCCCGCGCGGTCCGTTCACCAAAAACCGTCCGCACTGAAACGACGCGATTTTCTTCGGCAACATTCTGATGGATGGTATTGTTCGCGAAACGCGTGAGGGCAAAATCGCCGCCGGAGAAATGGACCTCGACCTCATCCGCGGTGGAAAGCTTCCGGATGCGGTCGAAGATGTCACCGGCTTGTTCGCGCTTAAGCATTGGTTCGAATCACTAATGCCCGATCGGCACGTCGCATTTGGACCTTCATTCGGAGGCGTTCATTAGTTCTGGAATGCGCTTCCCACTTTGATCTTTCGAAATCGGGCGGGCGATGCACCATGTCCGGTGCCCATTACTTGTTGCGGTTGACCTTTCCCGCAGTTCGGTGTGCCCCATAGCGTCCACTCATCACGTGAGCAAATTGCATCCATTGAATTCCAGAATTCAGTCGTGATGCCTGAATACGATGGATTCTTCACCATCCGGACGCACTTTCCATTTTTGATCTCCCATCCGATCTCGCAACCGAACTGGAAGTTGTATCGCTTGTCATCGATCGACCATGAGCGATTTGTCTGCATGAGAATTGCGTGATCCGTGGATGCAATCAATTCTGCTAAACTAAGCGGCTTCTTGCCGGGCAAGATGCTGATATTCGTCATGCGAATCATGGGGAGCCGATTCCAACCCTCGGCTCGAAGCGTCCCGCCTGATCGCTTTTCTCCAATCGTATGCGCCGTCTCGCGGGAACTCAGATATCCAGTGAAGAGTCCATTGGTGATGATCGGAGTGCATTGTGCTGCTACACCTTCGTCGTCAAAGCCGAACGTGCCCAATCCGGGCCCGTGCTGTTGCGTGGCATCTGCGACAACATTGACGAAATCACTCCCGTAACGCATTTTGCGAAGCTTATCAAGCGTAAGAAAAGAGGTGCCGGCGAAGTTCGCCTCCATCCCCAGCACGCGGTCGAGTTCAATTGGGTGCCCGATGGATTCATGAATCTGCAGTCCGAGCTGGGAACTATCAAGGATGAGATTAAAAGTTCCTTCCGGACATTGATCCGCTTTATGTAGAGCTACCGCCTCTTCGGCGATACGGCGCGCATTTTCCAGTAGCTTCAATTCGTGAACGAGCTCATATCCTTTGTTTTGCCACTGTCCGCCAAAAGAGTTCGGGTACGAGCGCTTTTGAATCTCGTTTCGAGCGAAGGCATAAGCGGCGTAACCGGCGCCTGTCGACAGCTTTGTCTGGTGGATATCAGCACCCTCAGATGAAGTAAACCATTGCTCCTCGCGATTGAAATTCAAGTTGGTTTCCGCCAGCGTGATGCCGGAGACGGCGCGCAATTCCGTATCAATCCTTAATAGGAGATCGATATTTTGTTCGACTGAGATACTAAAAGGATCGATCTCGTAGGGCGTGCTCCATTCAGCGACTGCCGGCTTCTCTGGTGCCAGGCGCACATCTCCACGTTTCACCCGGGCCGAGGCTCGAGCAACCTCGACAGCCCGGGCCGCAGTTGCTTCAACTGCGCCACGCCCCAACTCAGAGGACGCAGCAAATCCCCAGGCGCCATCGACAATAACGCGAACGCTCATGCCGACGGACTCAGCATCGGAGGCGCTTCCGACCTTGCCGTTCTTGGTGGCGAGCGCACGATTGCGCTGCGCAACGACGCGTACGTCGGCATAACTAGTACCGCGCGCCGACGCCGCATTCAGCGCCCAATTGGCAACGTGTTTCATGAGCAAAATTTGAATCTAACACAGCGCTTCA
>JASLEQ010000724.1 GCA_030151135.1 Candidatus Sulfotelmatobacter sp.
AGTCCATCGCCTGGAACGGCAAGAACCTCAGGTTCACCATCGCTCCCGGTAGCGGAGCTCGCAATCTGCAAGCCATGTTGCCAATACACTCCGCGGGAGGAACTTTGGGGAACATCCTGCTAAACGGGACACCGCAGCCACAATCATGGCAAACCATCAAAGGGATCACCTATTCCTTCTTCAATGCAGCGGCAGGTTCGTACCAGGCCCAATACGGCTTCGCGATCTCCGGTCACGTCTCCGGCTCCGGCGGAAGCGGAATCACTTTGACTCTGGGCGGAACCGCGGGGGCCTCCACGACGACCGATGTATCCGGGAATTACACCTTCGGAGGCTTGTCCGCTGGTGTGTACACCGTCACGGCGAGTCAGCCTGGGTTCCTATTCTCACCTCAAAACGTCACCGTTTCGTCCAGTGATGTTTCCAGCGTGAACTTCACCGCCATTCCCGTATCACTGCAGTCGGTCGCGTTAGCCCCCACCACTGCAATCGGAGGAAGCATTGTTACCGGCACCGTAGTGCTCAACGGAACGGCTCCTCTTAGTGGCGCCACCGTGAGCCTGTCGAGCAGCAAAGCGAGTGTAGCGTCGGTGCCAGCCTCGGTGACCATCCCCGGCGCAAGCAACTCCGCAACATTCAACATTTCAACGTCGGCGGTCGCTACGGTGACGTCTGTGAACATTTCAGCCTCCTACAACGGCAACGTTAGTGCTTCGCTCACCGTAAATCCCCCTGCCCTATCCTCCTTAACCGTCAGCCCCTCCACGCTGTCGGGAGGAAACACGTCGGTTGGAACCATCACTCTCACCGGTCCGGCTCCATCTTCGGGCACCCTGGTTACACTCTCGGATAACAGCACGTCGGTTTCCGTCCCGTCTTCTGTTACGGTGAGTTCTGGTCGCACGACTACTACGTTCAATATCAGCACGAGCGTCGTAACCAGCCAAACATCGGCTTCCGTTACGGCCATTCTGGGCACTTCGTCAGCCTCGGCCAGCCTGGTGCTGACTCCTCCCCAAATAAGCTCCATTACCTTGTCTCCCGCGGAAGTTGTGGGCGGATCAGGCAGCGCCACAGCCACCGTCACCCTAAGCGGCCGTGCGCCGATAGGTGGAGCCTTGGTTACGCTCGCCTCAGGCACAACCTCGGTCGCCACGGTGCCGCCCTTCGTGACAATCCCATCAAATGCCACCAGTACCACCTTCCCGGTCACGACATCTACGGTATCCGCCAGTACTCCGGTGACCATATCAGCGACCTACAATGGTGTCGCATCCGCCGTGCTCACGGTCGATCCACTCACCCTTTCAAGCATTTCGGTTAGCCCAGCTTCTTTGACTGGCGGCAACTCCTCAACAGCAACGGCAATGCTCAATGGCCCTGCGCCATTATTTGGTGTGGTGGTAGCTCTGCAGAGTAACAATTCGGCCGCGGGTGTTCCTGCCAGCGTCACCGTCCCAAGCGGCCGTACAAGTGCGACCTTCACGGTAACTACCGCGGCGGTCTCCAATACAACCAGCGTCAGTATCTCGGGAACATATCGAACCACTTCCGCCGCAACCCTGACGATCAACCCACCGCAGGTTCGCTCCCTCAGCCTTTCACCGACTTCGGTCGCGGGCGGAGCGACTTCCTCAGGTACGGTGACGCTCACGGGTGTCGCGCCTTCGAACGGGTTCGTCGTTTCTCTAAGCTCAAACAAAACGTCGGTCGCTCAAGTCCCGACGAGTATCACTGTGCCCGGCGGAGCATCCGCGGGCACATTCACCATTACCACTGTTCCGATTGCAACGAGCACCACGGCCACGATTACTGCGGGAGGAACTGCCTCCGCGATCCTCACCATAACGTCTCCCGGCTTATCATCCGTGACCCTCAACCCCTCCACTGTCAGAGGAGGAACAAACTCTACCGGCACAGTCGTCATTGGAAGCCCATCGCCGAGCGGAGGCTCTGTGGTCTCGCTGTCCAGCAACAATACCACCTACGCATCGGTGCCGGGTACGGTGACCATTCCTGCCGGTGCAACTTCGGCCAACTTTACCGTAACCACCCGGTCGACTTTGATCATCCGTTCGATTGTGATTACCGGGACCCTTAACGGATCGAAGACCGCAACCTTAATCGTCATCCCATGACCCAGCGCAAGAACCGCCAGCAGAATGCAACCATCGGGGCAATCGCGGAATGACAATACATGAACGTCTTGAATGGGCAGCAGGGCGGGTGGAGCGCAATGCATGGGCCGGTGCTGTCATCGTAACCGGCCTGTGCTTCGCGCTGCGCACCGTCGAACTCGGAGCCAAGAGTCTATGGATTGATGAGATATGGAGTCTACGGATTGCGGAATTATCTTGGAACGGCTTCGGCCGCGCGATTCTGGAATTTGATCCCAACTCCAGTCTCTACTACGCATTCCTCCATCTCTGGATTCACCTCGGAAAAAGCGAGGTTATGCTTCGATTTCCGTCTGTCCTCTTCGCCACGGCGACCATCCCGATCATCTTTTTGCTGAGCACGAAGCTCGCCGGCAGAATGAGCGGACTCATCGCAGCATTGCTCGTCTCCATCAACATGTTCCACCTTCAATGGTCCCAGGAGACCCGCGGCTATGCCATGCTTGTTTTCCTGGTAAGCTTGGCCTCTTGGTTATTTGTAAGATGTGTGGAAGCGCCAAGCCTGTCCCGCTGGACGGTCTACAGCCTGGTATGCACGGCGGCAGTCTATGTGCATCTCTACGCATTGCTTGTCGTACTTGCACATGGGCTCTCACTGTTCCTGCTGCGACCGAGAAACATTCCCTGGCGAGGGTGGCTCTTCAGTGGCGCGCTGTTGGGAGTACTCACCAGCCCACTGCTTTACCTGATCAGCGTGCGAGCCAAAGCGCCGATGTTTCCTCTTGATTGGCTACCCCGTCTCAGCCCATATCTACTCTACAAATCCGCTCACCAGATGTCCGGGAACCCCCATTATGAAGGTGTGAAGGGCGGTGATTTGCTTTTACTCCTGGCCTTCATCCTCTGTCTGCTAGCTTCCCTGGCAGCGCTGGAGTGCTTTCATCAGTGCCACCGATCGATGGATCTTTGGCGCGCCGGACTGCCTCTTTGCTGGCTTGTACTTCCGCCAACCTTGATGTTCTTTCAGTCGCTGGCGCAGCCCATGTTCGTCTACCGATACCTGCTCGTCTCGCTTCCAGCCATGGCGCTCACGATGGCCAACGGAGTCATGCGGATCCGCTCACGGTGGGGATCGTTCGCTGGCACGGTGCTCCTTCTAACTCTGAGCCTGCCGGGCATGGCTCGATATTATCGATACCGCGCTGCATTCGGCGAGTGGCGAACGGTCACGCAGAAGATCGCGGCCGAGGCTCAGCCAGGCGATGGAATCATCTACTGCGTAGCGCCCGGTCGGTTGCTGGTGGATTACTATGCACGCCAGCTCGCCTTCGAGTCCACTTTCCCGCGAGCCCTGTACCCGGATTCTCCAGATTTCCACCATGATCCCTATTCCATTGCCTATCTCCCGCCATGGGACGATGAGCAGATGCAGTCTGACGCCGAGACACACCCGCGCATCTGGCTTGTGCTTCATCACGATTTCTTCAAAACCACTCAAGACGCTCGCGATCGCTTGAGGACCATCCTGGGGAAGCGCTTTGCGGAATCGTCCGCCACCAAGATCGATGGAGTTACGGTCGAGTTGTACTCTCAACCGGCAACAATTAAGGATGCAGACTCCCGCTCTTTTAAGCGTGTGGCGGATTCCACGCTTCAACCGCGAAAAGGCGGCACGGAATGAACACTAATATCCAGGTTTTCCATGCTCCGCAATCCATTCACACGTTGGAACGCCGGGACACGCTGACCGCCACGGCACCGCGTCGGGATGAACGTCATGCCGCTTCAGTTTGCGCGGAGCGCGGCTCCCTGCCGAAGATATGGATCGATCTCGATAACTCGCCGCACGTTCCGTTTTTCGCTCCTATTATTGAGGAGCTCGAAGGGCGCGGCTTTGAAGTTGTTGTCACCGCACGAGACTGCTTCCAGGTGCGGGATCTGGCCGATCTCATGGGCCTGGACTACACACTCATCGGGCGCCATTATGGCAAACACAAAGCCATTAAGATTGCCGGGCTGTGCGTGCGCGCTTGCCAGATGCTACCGTGCATCCATCGCGCCCGGCCTGGCATTGCGATTTCCCACGGATCCAGGTCGCAACTGATCGTATCCGCAATACTGGGAATGCCGTCTGTCATGATCGGGGACTATGAATTCGCGAAACTTTCCGCCGGAATCCATCCCGATTGGTTGATCGTTCCAGAACTCGCTTCAGATCGCTTCTTGACCCGTAATCAAACTCGCATTCGGAGCTATCCGGGTATCAAGGAAGATGTCTACGCGACCCGGTTCACACCTAGGCGAGGCGTCCGCTTGGAGCTAGGGCTGCGCGAAGACGATCTGGTCGTGACGATCCGTCCCCCTGCAACCGAGGCCCATTATCACGTTCCGGAAAGCGATCGCCTTTTCGAAGAGGTGATGAAACTCATATCCGAAATCCCCGCCGTGCGTGTTGTGATGCTCCCGCGCAGCGCCCGCCAGTCAGAAATAATTCGCCAAGCCCATGCTCCCATGTTGAATGACGGCAGAATGATCATTCCTTCGCAGGTTGTCGATGGTCTGAACCTGGTGTGGCACTCGGACCTGGTAATCAGCGGGGGAGGAACGATGAATCGAGAAGCTGCCTCGCTCGGCGTGCCGGTCTACAGTATCTTCCGCGGAAAGATTGGCGCCGTCGACCAACATCTTGCGCGCAGCGGTCGCCTGCAGTTGCTAACCAGCCAAAGCGAAGTGCGTGCCCG
>JASLEQ010000755.1 GCA_030151135.1 Candidatus Sulfotelmatobacter sp.
CAGGGGCAGGGGCTCTGTTGGCCGGTAAGTCGAGATTGCAGGTATGGTTAACGGCAAAAAGAGTTCGCGATCTCGTACATTGCAATCCCATCTCCAGCAACGCTTAAGCCTCGGTCCGCCCGGAACTTGCATCTAATCTGAAACGGATCAGTTAAAATTGTGGTGAGCCCACTCATTGAGCTTGTCGGAATCTCGCTCTGAAAGGGGAGTAGTGCGTCTCACGGGACCTGTGCAGGATTTCCTCCGCTTCCGCGCGTGGCTTTTTGCATTTCTTACCTTTTTGCTCATTTTGGCGACTGGAGCGCGCGCCGATAATGCGGCGTTTGACCTGATCGGTCCCAAGATCGACGTTCGCGTACAACGCTCCGGCACAACACTTCCTATTGCTGAAGTCCCAAACCTCCAGGCCGGAGATCGCCTCTGGATCCATCCTGACCTTCCGGTAAGCCAGTCCGTTCGTTATCTGATGATCGTGGCGTTTCTTCGAGGCGCCACCAACCCGCCTCCCGATTCATGGTTCACCCGGGTCGAGACCTGGAGCCGTCCCGTTCACGATGAAGGCGTGTTTGTCATCGTGCCTGCGGAAGCGGAAGAAGCACTCATCTTTCTTGCTCCAGAAACTGGCGGGGCATTCAGCACGCTTCGCACAGCCGTGAGGGGAAAGCCGGGGGCATTCGTTCGTGCCGCGCAGGATTTGCAACAGGCCAGCCTTGACCGCCAGCGCCTGGAGAAATATCTCGAGGCCCTTCGCGACGCTTACAGCACGGACCCGGAGCAATTGAAGGCGCATACCACGCTTCTCGCTCGAAGCCTGAACATGCGCCTCGATCAGCAGTGCTTTGACAAGCCGAGTGCGCAGCAAGTTCCCTGCCTGACGCAGAATACCGACAACCTGGTGCTCGATGACGCCCATAGTCAAAACATGGTGGCAGCTCTCACGTCTTCGACGTCTGCTGACCTGCTGGCTCAACTCAGTTCCACTCCCACGGCTCGTAGCGGCTTTTACAGTCCTTATATTGGCGCAGTGGTCGATGTTGTCCGCATCCTGGGCAACACTCATACCGCGCAGTACCAGTACATTCCTGCCTTGGCATTGCCCAAGCAAGATGAATTGAATCTTCGGCTCAACAATCCGCCGTCGTTTCGCAACCCGAAGTCGGTATTAGTAATCGGACTGCCCCCGGTGCGCACCGCCCCGCCTCCGCCACTGCGGGCGGTTGAGCCAAATCAAGTGCTGTGCGCCGGAAAACCTACTCTGTTGTTGCCCGCCGAGGGTGCGCCCCTTGTATTCGCCACCGATCTCGCTCATCAACTTGTCCTGCACGTTGAGCCGAAGTCTGGGGCCGAAATTGATCTTCCGGCGAAGGCCGACGCGCAGCAGGGCGGCTTTGTGGTGGAAACTCATGCCCTGGAGTCCGCCGACCTCGATGGAGAGGTCACGGGCACCATCCGTGGGCAATGGGGATTCCATTCCTTTGATGGGCCTCATTACCACCTCCGCACTTCACGTCCCGCACAATGGATCGTTGCATCCAAAGACGCCAGCGCCCTGATCGTCGGGCGTGAAGATACGCTTCATCTTCAATCGCAAGATGCTTGTTGCGTGAGTGAAGTTACGTTGAAGAATGAGCAGGGAAAAATCGTTCCGACGGAGTGGAAAAACTCCAAGCCGGACGAACTTGAAGTGAAAGTGCCTCTGCAAAAAGAAAATGCCGGGTGGGTCACAATGGAGATCAAGAAATTTGGTCTTCATGAGGTCGATCAGATCCCGCTGCATACCTACGCCGAGGCGGCCCGTCTGGATAGTTTTGGCGTTCATGCCGGGGATATCGACGGCCTGCTCAAAGGCACGCGGCTCGATCAGGTGGCAAGCCTCGATCTGATCGGTATCCATTTCGCTCCAGATACATTGACTCGCGCAAATCAGCAAGACGAATTAAAACTTGTTGCTGCCGACGCGACGGCTAAGAGCAAACTCCACGCCGGGGAATCGATCGTTGCTCACGTCGCCTTGAAAGACGGTCGCACTCTCGACGTGAAAGCTGAGATCGAAGCTCCTCGCCCCTCAGTCTCGATCCTGACCAAGAGCATTCAGTTGGATCCTTCCAGCCCTCCTGCAGTTCGTCTTGGCAGTCAGGAAGAACTGCCCCAGGATGGAAGGTTGAATTTCTTTTTAAAAACACAAGAGCCCGACACCTTTCCGTCGACCGAAAAGATCGAAGTGGCAACGTCGGACGAATCCTTCCGCGTAATGCTCAGCGTCAAAGACGGCAATCTCACGATGCAGGACACGAAAACGGTGCTCGCCGTACTCGATCCAATGAAGTTGCTGGGCCCATCCGCATTCGGACCTTTGAAGATTCGGCCTGTGACAGCTGACGGCATCAATGGGGATTGGCAGCCGCTTGTGAGTCTGGTGCGGATTCCGATGCTGAAGGCGGTTCGCTGCGTGCCCGCTCCAGAGAAGCAGTGCACGCTTAGCGGAGATAAGCTGTTCCTTCTGGATTCTGTGAGCGCTGACGCTGATTTCACAAATTCTGTCACCGTTCCGGAAGGCTTCGTTGAAGACGCGCTCGCCATTCCGCCACCCAAGGGGAAGATGCTGTACATCAAGCTGCGCGATGACCCGGCTACGATTGATACGGTCGCCCTGCCGGTTTCGCAACCGCAGTAACGCTGTGCCTTCGAGCTCGGTCCCGCGCCCCAATCTCACGCAAGTTCCCGGGCGAGCCTTTTCTACGGGCGGTTTGCTTTCGCCGCAGGCTGCAGTTCGGTTCCTGGTCGCTTCGGGATGGGCAGTCTTGAAATTCCAAACCCGGAGCCGCAAGCCCAGGGCGCATCTATGGCAAAAAATGTATATTGTTCCCCGAATGGCGAATGACCAGGAAAAAGAAGCGGCGGCTCGAGCGAGCCTGCAGTTCATCCAGGACGGTCAGGTAGTCGGGCTCGGAACTGGATCCACCGCGGCTTACTTCATCAAATTGTTGGGCGAAAAGGTGAAGAGTGGCCTTCGAATTCGCGGGATTCCGACGTCAGACCGCTCCGGCCAACTTGCAACGACTCTTGGGATCCCATTGATTACCCTCGACGACTGCCAGGAGATCGACGTGACGGTCGATGGGGCGGATGAGGTCGACCCGCAATTGCGCTTGATCAAAGGCGGCGGCGGCGCGATGCTGCGCGAAAAAATCGTGGCATCGGCGACAAAGAGGTTAGTCATCGTGGCGGATGGCACCAAGCAAGTGCCGAGACTCGGAAAGTTCCCTTTGCCGGTCGAGGTCATCCGCTTTGCTCAGGCGTTAGTTAGGAAGCGCATCGAAGCATTAGGCGCTCAAGTGACCTTGCGAACCAATCCGGATGGCAGTCCCTACGTTACTGACGAGAACAATCACATTCTGGATTGCCGATTCGGCGAAATTCAGGATCCGGACCATCTGGCACCGCAATTAAGTGAAATGGCGGGAGTGGTCGAGCATGGACTCTTCATCGGGATGGCCAGTGTCGTGTTGTTTGCTCGGGGGAACGAGATCGTCGAGTTGAAGCGCAAGAATTAAAGGCGTTGCTCCCGGCCAATCCCAGATTGCAAATTCATTCTTCGTCCATTCGTCAATAGCGGCAATTTCTTTGCACGCGCAGTGACAAGTCCTCATGACCATAGGGCAAAAACGCGACTGGGAAGGCCCTTCACGCAGGCGCGTGCCTCGATATGACCTGCAAGCGCCCGTGGATGTCACCGTGGTGCGCGCAGGGATGCCAAATACCTTGCCTGGACGATCAACAAATTTAGGCGAGCGCGGTATCGCGGCGGTGATTGCCGGAGAACTTGTTCCGGGAGAAACAGTTGAT
>JASLEQ010000762.1 GCA_030151135.1 Candidatus Sulfotelmatobacter sp.
ATAGGAGGCGACTACCGCGATCACACAGGCCAGGACCGCGCCTCGCACCCCAAGTCCAAGGCGAATGAGCAAGTAGGCTCCCCCGAGGCGCACCACGCCTTCCAACATGAAATTCAGGGCGAGGGCTCTGAACGCGTGAACTCCCTGAATGTAGCCGCGGCGGACCCCGAGAGGGATGTAAAACGCTGTTCCCAGCGCCAACAGTGAGATCAGGAATGGATTCGGAAGGTTCAGGTAATGCTGGATGACGCCGTTACAAAGAAACAGGAACAGGCCAAGTCCGATCCCTGCCATCCAGGCCCGAAAATGCAAAGACGAAAAGATTGCTTCCTTTTCTTCCGGTGTCTCGTGGCTTGCAACGTACTTTGCGCAGACGACCTGGAAGGAAAGAGTGATAGCCGACATCAACATCAACAGCGTGTAAACCGCCGTCGCGTGAGCGAATCCTGTTGGTCCCAGCAGCCGTGCCGTAATGACGTTGTAGACGAGGTTGGTAACTCCCACCAGTCCCGATCCCGCCAGCAGGGCTAAGCTGCCGCCCAAAAGCTTTTGTCGTAGAGCCCGGGCGCGCATCTGGGTAGTCCCTGACGACAAACTGGACTCATCACGGCTTCGAAGTTTCGATAGGAGGGTCATGGGTCAGCAGGCGCTATTAGAACAGTGTGAGATGCACCACCGGCAATATCGTGCTCCTGCTCGATCCCGGGAAGTCATAGAACGTCTGCTGCTGGACGCCAATTGAGAAGCGCATTGGGAACGAAACCGCTGTTTCACCGACGCCGTCCCGAACGCTTCCGCGAAATGGCCGCACATACGACACCAGCACCTGGCTCTGAGCATTGTCATAGGCGTGAAATCCGGAACCGCGGGAAAGCACGAACGAGCCCTGCACCGTCCATTTCGGAGTCACACGGAAATCGAATCGCCCTCCGGGTAAGAACGCCTGTGCAATTGCGTACTGCGTGTTCTGCACCTGCCATGAACGCAGGTCCTCAGCCAGGATAGCGGCAGTGATCCGGCTTCCAAAGTGGCGTTGCAGGCCTACGTACGCCGAGGTATTGAAATACTCTTGCACGATAGGGTGGAAGAGCAGGTCGCGGACGGAATATCCCGTAATCAGAGAAGTGCTGGCCCACGGACGGCCAACCGTGAACTCGATATTCGCGAATGCATCGCGAGAGTGCAAAGTCTGATCGACGAACGGACCAGCCTCGCGCTGTGCGCTCCCGGTGATCGTCACCCAATTGAAGATCGGGCTGGTGTACAGGTAAAGAAACTGTCGGAACAAATTCTGGCTCATGAACTTCGGCGAAATCGTGTCCCGGCGGACTGTGAACTGCAGGCCGCCGTCGAATGTGATTGTGTTTGTGCCGAGGTGCAGGATCGGATTCATTCCGCCGTTCAAAATCGTGTCGTAGGTGTTGCGATCCTGAACTACGTTGATGCTGGGAAACAGAAAACGTCCTACGGTTAGACTCTCACCGACAAAACCAGTAATGGCCGGTAAATGGCCCCACTGCACGCGATAATGCGTCGCGGCGAGGTCCTGGAAAGAATGTCTCGGAGGAGGCAACAGCGCCGGATTTGTTGTCACGCCCAAAATCCGGGCGTTCAGCTGATACACGTTGATATCTTCCAGGGCCGGTGAGAACGATCCCTCTGGGAGGATGCTCAGCTTCTGGTTAAGCTGCCGTCCTTCCTGGTCTGCTTCTGTATATTGCGCGGTCTCGGCGACTCCCTGATCTTCGACTCCGGCAACCGTACTTGCCTGCGCAAACGCAGCGAGGGAATGAAGCGGGTCCTGGCGCTGGCGATACAGATTCGCCGCTGCCATCATGTAATCGTAATCGCCCACAAAGTCGGAAGATGGCCCCAGGCTCTCTAACGCTGCGCCGGCCTTTTGCGTATCGCCCTCGGCAAGGTAAGTGTTCGTCAGGCCAATCTCAACGATACGATTGTTCGCTCCGGAGAGCTTCGCGCGGTTGAAATAGTTCTCGGCGAGATCGAAATCGTGCATCGCCAAAAAAACAGTGGCCGCATCGGCATAGTCCTGGCCGATGACAGGAGAATCCGGGAACATGCGAGCTTCAGCGAATCCGAGCGCAATCTGCCGCCGTGCCTCATCGGGATGACCCTGACGCAGGAATATTTGCGCGATCGCGAGCCGAACCTGGATCCGATTCCCGCCAGGAACGTCAAGCGCGCGAGCAAAGCGTTGCATGGCTGCGTCGCGGTCGCCGAGCGTCAAGAAGGCCTCGCCAGTTGCCGTAAGAATCTCGACCTTGTCTCCGCCAAGCCGTTCCGCTGACTGGATATCGCGGATCGCGTCATCGCGCTTTCCTTGCTTCGCATCCACTTGCGCCATCAGCGCGTAAATCGCAGGATCAGACGGCGAAATCGCGAGTGCCGTTTTCAATGCAGCCGTCGCTTCGTCGTATTTCCTCATGCGGTAAAGCACATCCGCATAAGCCAGCTCAGTTGTAAGATCCTTCGGGTCTTCTGACAGAGCAATCCGGTACTCAGCCGCTGCATGGGGATAGTCGGATCCTTGTCGGAACGCCTCGGCTCTCGCCAGATGCCAGGGGTGCGATTTTCCGGAGATCTTTTGCACAGCATCTAACTGGGCAAGCGCCGGCTTCGGCCGGTGCATTTGCAAGTAGGAATAAGCCAATCCGAGATGCGCTTCGCCGTCTACCGGTTGAAGTTGCAGAGCAGTCTGGAAATCGTGGATTGCTTTCGCCGGCTGCTTCACGTCATTCAAGACGAAACCGCGATCGTCGTACCCCGCTGCCATCTGGGGATCCAGTTCCAAAGCGGTCGTATAGTTCTTCAGCGCAGCTTCGTGCTCGCCGTTATGGGCGTAGATGTTGCCGGCAATCAGGGGCAGATCTTTGTCCTTCGGAAGCTGAGCTTGATATTTGTTCACAATCGCTAAAGCATCGTCATAGCGGCCCAGGTAGTAAAGGTCGTACGCGAGATAATCCACGCCTTCGCGGTCATTGGGTAATTTCGAAAGTACGCTGTATCCCAGTTTCGCGGATTCGGCATAGTCTCCCTTGAAAGTGAGATAGCGCTCGCGTTCGCGTTGTACTTGGGGAGTGGCATTAATTTTGTCATTCCCTCGCTGAAACCAATGCTCCGCAAGCGGCAGGTCATGCGCCTCCATCGCCGCGTTGGTGGCTCCCGCGATGATCATCGCATTCGTAGGCATCAGTTGATAGGCGTGCTCGTAATTTGCCTGCGCCGCGGCGAAATTGCGTTGTGCGGTGTAAAGGTCTCCGAGTGCGATGTATGGCGCGTAGTCCTTTGGATGCGCCGCAATAGCTCGCGTGAAGTAGGCCTCGGCTTGTTTCGTATCACCCCCATCTCGCGATAGATATCCCAACGCAGAAAGTGCCTGCCGGTTGTCTTTGTCGAGATCGAGAACTTTGAGGAAAGTGTCGTGAGCAGCATCTTTCTGCCCCAGCTTCCACTGCAACATCCCAAAGTTCATCAGGGAGTTGACGTTCGTGGGTGCAAGCGCGAGCGCCTCTTTCAAATCGCGATTCGCCGCATCCATATCACCGGAGGCGGACTCAATTGCGGCTCGTAGCCTGAGCATTTCGGGGCGTTCAGGGTCGGGGACCTGCACCTGTTGAATCGCGCCCGCAGCCGCCTGCAGCTGCTGCTTGGCGTTCGCGTCATCATCCTCTCGAACATAAACTTCATACAGATTCAGTCGAAGCTCGATCGGATAGAGCGGTCCTTCCTGCGGCTGAGGTGGAAGATTACTCAGGGCAGCCTTATATTCTTCCTGTGCTTCCGGCAAACGCTCTTCGGATTCGGCGATATTGCCCAGGATGGCATGGAGCCGGTAGCTGTTGGCATCGATCCGTCGGGCCGCATCCAGAAATGTTCGCGCCTCGTCGGGGCGGCCCAGACTGACCCACGATTGGGCTGCGCTCAAATCAAGGCCGATGTTGCCTTTCGCCTCTTTCGCCAGGCGTGAATACAGCGCCGCCGCATCCTGCTGCCTGCCCGCCAGCCCATACGTATATGCAAGCTCCGCGTCAGCATCGGAGCTTCTGGAGGGGATTGCTTGCAGCGTTGCGATGGCTTGGTCGTAATTTCCGTGCTCGCGGTAGCGCTCCGCGATCGCCCGCAGCACATCTGGATCGTGTGGCGCACGGGCTTTAGCCTTGTCGATGTACGAATTGGATTGGTCGCGCTGACCGAGCCGGTCATACGCATGCGCCATCAGCAAAGCGCTGTGTGCCGTGGGTTGCTGTGCGTCGGCGCGCTGCAAAAAAGACAACGCATCCTGTGGATCAGTGCTCAGCATTAACTCGCCCGCCAGTTCCAGGCTGCTGGCATCTTTCGGATTCAGCGCGATTACTTTCTTCAGAACCTGTTCGGCTTCCTGTTGGCGACCCATCTTCGCGTAGGTTTGCGCCAAGCCAGCGAGACCTCGCACCGAGTCGGGACGCAACTTCAAGCCGCGGTTATAAGACTCCACGGAAAGTAGATATTTGTCATTGAGCCGCGCTGTATAACCCAGCAGAAACCATAGCTCCGGGTCCTGCGGAGCTGACTTTGCAGCTTGTTGGGCAAAGTTGACGGCGGCGGCATAGTCGTTGCGTTTCAGAGCCTCATCCGCGGCGCGGGCTTGCCGTGCCACCTGGATGCCGGCGCCCCAACTGAGATCGTTGCTGCTCTGCGGGCTGGACGTCTGATTGGACTGCTTGCCGGACGAGGATGAGCCACTACCAACATCAAATGTTTGGGTTTGCCCCGCCGCGCGGACGGAGATCCCCAAACTTATGACCAAGCAAAAGCCAGTGAGCGGAAACCAACTTTTCACGGAGTCACCACACGCCAATGATCTCGGAGGCCTTTACAGGCTTCCGGCGCAGGGCCTCCTGAGATACGACAAGTTCTTGGCAAGGATGTCCCGCGGCCCCTCTGAGATGCGGGACGAGCGTCTAGGTTTGCTTTGTTGTGGCACTCGGGTTGCTACCAAGCGGAAATTTGCAAACCTTCCGTGGCGATTTCGAATCAAAGATCGCTGCTACCGGCAGGAGTGTGTAACAAAATGACCCCAAATGGAAGCTATTCCCGTCCGATTCCGTTGATGGCAATCGTCCTTGTGGCGTTGGCCGTCCATGGACCGTTGCTGCTGATGCAGCTGCCGGCGGGATCATTTGATACGAACTTTCACATCTTCCTGGCGTCCCACTACGCGCATCACTGGTTTAACCCTTGGAACGAGAAATGGTTCGCTGGTTTTTCCCAGACTACCTACCCACCGCTTACGCACCAGTGGATCGCCCTGGTATCGAACGTTGCCGGCCTGAAGATGGGATACATGCTGGTGCAGTTGGTAGCCGTCCTGCTGTTGCCCGTAGGAGTGTTTCGCTTTGCACGTATCTGGGTGGATGAGCGATCTGCTTCTTATGCCGCTCTTGGAACAGTCTTTCTCGGTTCCCTCGCTTTCTTGGTGTACCAGGCTGGCCAGTTGGCTACGGTCACCTCTGCCGCCCTGTATCTGAATGCTTTGCCATATTTCTACGAGTGGTCCACCGAAGCGTCGCGGCGCTCTTTGGTCAAAGGATTGGCGGTAACTCTCGCAGCGGCCGCCGCGCACCACGTCACATTGATATTCGGTACCTTGTTTTTCGCCGCGCCTGTGCTCTGGATCGCCTGCATCGACGCGCGGGCCGGCCGCACCCAGGGTGCTCTTGTAAATGTCGTTACCCGGGCTTTTGTGTTTGCAGGACTGGCGGTCGTCGGCGTCGGAATTGTATTGCTTCCGTACTGGCTCACGCTGATCCAGCACCCCATCCACCAGATGCCAATCCCCCACGATAGCCGCTCGAACTTCCTCTTGCATTCGATCACGGCAATCAATTACTTCGTCATACCTTACGGCGCTTTGCTGATCGCGCTTCCGTTCGTCATCTGGCGAGGTGCGTCGGTTGCCAGGCTGCGCCCGTTGTTGGTCGGATTCTGGCTTGCCCTCATCTTTGGTTTAGGCGGCACCACGCCGCTGCCGCGGTGGTTACTGGGTCGTGCGTTCGAAATTCTGACTTTCGAGCGGTTCACTTTCTGGGCCACGCTTCTCGCAATGCCGATTGTCGGCCTCCTGGCAATTCAGTTGCTCGATCGCTTCCGCGCAAAAGGAGCCGTCGCTCTTTCGTTGTGCGCAGTGGCCACCATCGGCGCCGCTTTGGCGTGGCTTTCGGCAAATCCCTACAGGCCCGCCGGCAGTGCGAATGTTCAGCCGGTCATCTCCTTTCTGAATCGCGATGGCCACGATTCCTACCGATATCTGACGCTCGGGTTCGGCAGCGAACTGGCCAAGGTCTCCACTTACACGGACGCCAGCAGCGTGGACGGCGATTACAACTCGGCGCGCTTGTTGCCCGAAATGACCCACTATGGTTCGGCTCAGCTGACCAATTCCAAGTTCTATGGAACCGCCGGCATGGCTTCTCTGCGGGCCATGTTGGAGCACGCGAACCGATACGGCCTGAAATACATTTTCGTTCATGATCCGTACTACGAGCCGTTATTGACCTTTGCCGGATGGCGTAAAACCGAAACCTTCGACAATGGCGAAATCACCGCTTGGTCAAAAGATGATGTCCCACCCGCCCATCGCATCCTCTCCGACGCGGTTCCCCCGGCGTGGATGGGAATTCTGTGGGGAATTTTTCCCGTGGGAGTCAGCGTTCTAGCGATGTTTCTGGTTCTGTTTTTCCCGGCGCGGCAACGCGTCAGAAGAGTTGTTGAGCCGGCGGCACCGATCGAGGAACGTGAGCGGCATTACGTAGCCTAAGTTAAACAATTTCGCGTAAGGACGAGATATGAAACGTGCTCTGCCCATCGTCATCGTAATCGTCGCGGTCACAGCCGTGTTGATTTTTCTCGGACTGACCAGCGTTGGTCGTGCCACAGGAACTATCGGGATCGCAACCGGTGGCGCCCTGACTGGCTTTTCGACCGACACGTCGACCCCGGAGAAAGCCATGAATAACTTCCTTCTGGATGTTCAGAAGCGCGATTGGGATCGCGCCTTTGCCAGCGCGGAACGCGCAAGCGACGCGATCACCGAGCAATCGTTCATTCAGGATTGGGTCGGATCGAATGGCGGCCTGCGCTCCTTCTCGACTTTGGAGCGCTACGACGCGCGCCCGTTACATGCCAGCGATTCTGACGCACAAATGCGCGTCCGCCTGCACTGGGCGACTCCCGTAGGTCCGGTCGAAGACGTTCGCGATTTCCACCTGGCTCATCGCGGAGATAGTTGGAAGGTGATCTGGGACGAGACTCCTCCTCCTAACGTTCCGGCGCAAATTGTGCCCGTCAATTATCTGCGCTGGGACCTGGTCACTGGCAATTCCAGCGACGAGTGGGGATCGCATAATGTGGATGCTCCTCGCGTGCGCATTGTGTCGATGAACGCCGTGGATTCCGCGGAGGGTGCAGTCGTCATGGGGGAAGTAGTGAATGAAGACACGATCCCGGCATTCGTGAACGTGAATGCGACGCTCCTCGACGGCTCGGGCGGCATCATCGATGACGAAAGCAGCTTCGACAAAATCCTTCACGTGCTTTTGCCAAAGCAGGTGTCACCCTATCGCGTCGATTTCCCCCACCTCAGCTTGAGCAAGATCAAGAACGTTCGCATGGACGTTAAAGCTACACTCGTTCCCGCGTCTTCTGATCCCGTAATTGGAGTCATGAACCAGAAGATCGACACCGATGCGCAAGGTCATCCGGTTTTGCATGGCGAGCTCTTCAACGAGAGTGGTCAAACCGTCAATATCCCTCACGTGATTGCCAGCTTCTACGACAGCAACGGCAAGGTTGTATGGGTATCGGATGGATACGTTGAGAAAGCTCTACTCCCGCAGTCCACCGAAGCTTTCGCCGTGGAGATCCCTCAATCCCTGGCGGGAAAGGTTCAGAATTTCCATGTCGTCGTTAACCAGTACAGCCTGGAAAAATCGTAAGTCGCCTTTGATCTTTGCGCTGCTTGTGGTTTGCGCGGCTGCGGCGCAGGACACCCCACTTCGCGTGCCGTCGAATGCTGTAGCCGGTGCACCAGCGACCGTGGGAACCAGCGGTAGCGGCGCGGCGACTTTCTATCTAGTCGGGCCTGCGGTATCCCTCAAGCGTGACGTCGATCTGGGCAAAGAAGTAGCGCTCAGCTCCAAAGAGCTGCAGTCGGCTGGACGCTACACTGCCGTCCTCTGCTCCAGCAGTTGCAGCAGTGAGAATTTCTTCGTCTCCCCAGGCAAGCCTGTTGATTTAGCCTTTGTTGTTCACCCTTCCCGCGTGCCGGTAGGGGAGAACGCTGCCATCAGCGGAGTGGCTCTGACTCTCGACGAGTACCGCAACCTCGTACTCGCTCCTTCTTCCGTGCAGTTCCAGTGGAGTACAAAGGGCGCGCCAGCGATGTCGCATTCGGCTCAGGCTCGCGATGGCATCGCGTGGTTTCGAACGAGCTCAGGGAAGTCGGCGGGACCACTTCAAATTTCGGCCGCTCTCAGCAATGACGTCAACACGCGGCGCGTCGTTCAGGAGGTAGCTTCCATCCCTTGCAACCTGCGGATCCAGGGTCAGCGCACTCCGAAGGGAGTTTTGGTTGAAACCGAGCCGGTCCGCGATTGCTCAGGCAATCCTGTTCCCGATGGAACGGTCGTCACCTTCACCGCAAAGGATTCTGGCGGGACAAGTTTCGTCGACGCCCCCGTCAAGCAGGATGTCGCCCGCGCCATCATCCTCGCAAAAGGATCGGTAGTAATCTCAGCGGCGTCTGGCGTCGCCATGGGCAATGAACTACGCATAGGTGGAAAGGAATAGCATCCATGTGTGCTCGAGTTGCTAGCTATCCGCAGAAGCTCAAGTTGCATTTAAGTGTGCTCATTCTTCTTTCATGGTGCATGATCGCAGCTCCCTGGCGCCATGCATTCGCGGCCGATGCATCTCCGCGCGTCACTTTGACCGTTTCGCAGGCGACTCCGCGTCAAGTCGAACCTCTCACCCAGAACGCCGTGCTCCGCGATTACAAGTTTGCCTGGGCGAATCTGGCGCAGGCTCTGGAATCGAATTCAGCAGGCGCCATCAATGGTTTGTTTGTCGGCGATGCCAGCGCCCAACTCGTCGCGCAGGTGAATGGACAGAAGAAGAACGGCCTTAGTAGCCGCTATGAGAACCAGACCCACAAGTTGGAAGCCGTCTTTTACTCGCCAGAGGGAGACATTCTCGAACTGCATGATACGGCCGAATACGATTTCGAGATCCTCGATGGCGGCAAAAGCATTCACAGCGAACATGCGATCGTGCACTACGTGGTGCTGATGACACCTGGCGCCGACCGCTGGGTTGTCCGTCAATTGCAGGCTGTTCCGCGATTCTGAGGCGGTGTTTCCGCCAACCGGACGCTTCTTTACCCGCATCTTAATTGCATCGCGCCGTGGTTAACTGGAGTTCTGCCTTGTCGAACAAACTGCTCGCATTAGCGATTGTGTGCTTCATGGTGGGTACAGGATGTACCACGCCGGGCGTACACACCAGTTTGCGTCAAAATTTGCAGGCCCCTAATTCCGAACCCAAGCTCCTTGCCGTGTACATGCCGTGGTTTGGCGATCATGTGCACATGGATGTCGGCTACTCCAGCTATGATCCGGCCGTCTTGCATCGCCAGATCCAGCAAGCCAAACACATGGGGATTTCGGCATTCGTCGTGGATTGGTATGGCGCCAGTCGGCCGTTCTCCGATCACAACTTCGCGCTGTTGCAGGAAGCCGCCGACGACAGTCATTTCCAGGTTGCACTGCTTTACAACGAACCGGAAGACGATGATTCGCAGTCAACCGATTTGGCAATGTCGGCCTTCGACGAAGCATATCGCTCCTATATAGGCCCGTCTGCGCCACACCGTGGTGCTTACCTGACGTACAACGGCCACCCCATGATCTTCATTTTTCCGAAGCGTGGGCATGTGGACTGGAGCCGCATCATGGAGCACTGTCAAAGTTGGGAGTCAACGCCTGTCCTCATTTACAAGGACGAACCTCCGGCTCAGTACGCGAACGACATTGCCGGTATGTATGCCTGGGTGCAACCTGGCGCTAAGGGATGGACCCCCGACGGCAGCAACTGGGGCGAGCAATATCTAGACTACTTCTATAAAGACATGCGGAACCATCATCCCGACAAGATCATCGTCGGCGCCGCTTGGCCCGGTTTCGACGACTCGGCTGCATCCTGGGGTCTCAATCGACATATGGCAAGCCGCTGCGGGCAGACGTTTGAAGACACTCTGCACTTCTATCAAAAGTATTACGACGCTTCCCATCCATTGCCTTTCGTCATGATTGAGACCTGGAACGACTACGAAGAGGGGACTGCCGTGGAGCGCTTAAATTTCGCCAAGTGCAGTCAGGGATCGTCCTCAACTTCGGCCGGAAAATGAGCCTACACCAACCGCTATAGCGGCAGCCTGCATCAAAGTCGCGGCTGTTACTCTGGAAAACATACGGAGCCTTCATCGATGCCCTACTCGCGCGATTCGCAGAGCCAGTTTCAGTTCTTGTCGGAAGTGCTGCTTTCTGGTCCGTCTCAGGTTTCTGCCGAAAACGGGAATGACGTGTCGAAGGAGGTCATCGAAACCGTCAGGACGTTGACCCCGGAGGACATCCAGCAGCTCAAGGAATTGGCAGCAACGAACCACGTCATCATCCGTTCATTCGAGGCTCTGGATCCCATCCTTCGCGCAGAAGGAAAGGACGATTGCGCTGAGTTCGCCGCTTCGGCCTTGCGAGAAGAACGGCGCCGCATCGACCACGCACTGAATTACCTGCAACGCATATGCGGAGCTCTTGAAGAAAACGGATGCTCCGTCACCGTAATCAAGTCGCTGGACCATTGGCCCGATCTTGGTAGCGACCTCGATTTATACAGCGACGCCGATGCGGCCAAGATTGTGCAGGTGATGGCCTCGAATTTCCACGCTAAGGTAGCCGAACGCAGTTGGGGCGATCGTCTTGCCAATAAGTGGAATTTCGTCATCCCTGGGCTTCCCGAGATGGTTGAAATCCACGTTGGCCGCCTGGGCCAGACCGGTGAGCAGACAGCGTTCACGGAATCTCTGTTGAGCCGAACCCAAACCCTGCAAATCGGTCACCGCAACTTCCGGGTGCTTTCTCCCGAAGACCGCGTGATTATCAGCACGATGCAGCGGATGTATCGGCACTTCTATATTCGGCTGTGCGACGTGATCGATAACGCCCTTCTGCTCGAGGCAAAGCAGGTTAATTTCGATGAGTTGCATAACATCGGAAGTGCGTCCGGCCTTTGGGAAGGCATCGCGACTTACCTGGTGATTATTTCGCAATACGTGGAGTCTTATCGTGGGTACGGAGTACCGCTCCCGTCACTCGTAACCCGCTCGGCAAAGTTCGGTGTCGCCCCAGTGCGATTTCGTCGGGACTTTCTCCGAGTCCCGATTCTGCCCCACTCCGTCCACCTTTATGCAGGTGAGCTTAGGACGTTGATTCTAAAGGGCCAACTGCGCAATAGCTTGCGCTTGAGTTTACTTCCCGGCCTGGCAACTGCAGCCGCGCTGGAAATGAAAATCACCGGGAGTGACAAAGGGATCTGGTAACTTTTTGATAACTTCTCTGTGCCATTAGGTACTTCGCTGGATTGCCGCCGTCCACGCACGAGCCTAGCCTTTCATTATCTGATCCAGCTGGAGTGCCTGTGGTCCGCATTCTAATCGTCGATGACAATCCTACTGTCAGGCGCTATCTGCGTGCAGTCCTCGAACAGCAGGACTCTTGGCGGGTGACGGGCGAGGCTCGGACTGGCTCAGAGGCACTGCAACGGGTGGTCGAATCGCCGCCGGACATCGTCGTCTTGGATTACCGTATGCCCGATTCCAACGGTGTGGACGTCGCGAAGCAGATCGCTGAAATGCTGCCCAATGTCCCTATATTGATGGTTACTCTTCACCTTTCAAAGCAGTTGGCCGAGGCCGCGAAAGAAGTCGGGATTCGAGGCGCTTGCGCCAAGCAGGATATAGGGTCTGTCGTGGAGGCCGTTGACGTTCTCCTACATGAGAGAACCTATTTCCCATCATTCGCGACCGGGCAAGTCTATTAGCCACCGTAGTTTACCTCCTTCGGTACAAATGTGGGGGTGAATACAGGATTCCCTGTATTGGACCAATGCCGGCTGGAAGTTAGCCTTTTTTTGAGTTACGGCGCTTTCCATATAGCCAGGCCCGTGGCGCGTCAATTTTTGCGGTTATTGGTCAGGCTGTCACATCCGTTCAGGTTAAAATGTGGCGAATCGTCTGGTCGGTCTCCTCCAAGGAACTGAAACGGGATGACAATTCGCATACTAGTGGTCGATGATCATCCGATTGTGAGACAGGGTCTTAAGACTCTTCTGGAAGGGCATTCGGGCTGGCAAGTGGTCGGCGAAGCTTCGGACGGCGCCGAAGCGATTGAGAAGGCCAAAGACTTGAGTCCCGACGTTATGGTCCTTGATGTCACCATGCCCCGGATGAACGGGCTTGAAGCCTGTCGTCTGCTTCGCCGCGAGTCTCCCGATCTCGAAATCTTGTTTGTTACTCAACATGACTCGCCTCAAATGATGCGCGAAGCCCTTGAAGCAGGGGCCCGGGGTTATGTTGTGAAATCCAACGCTGCGCGCGATTTGCTTGCGGCGGTGGAAGCAGTCAGTCAGCATCGCGTATTTACAGCACTAAATGAGCGCAGCTTCCCGCAGTTGACGTAACTGCGGAGCTGGCTTGATCTCTCCTTGGGAAGGGGTTCTGTCTATGAAACTGCGAATCCTGTTAGCGGATGATCACGAAATAGTCCGGCGCGGACTGCGCGCTCTTTTAGAAAAACACGAGGGATGGGAAGTTTGCGGAGAAGCCAGCGATGGTCGTGAAGCCGTCGAAAAGGCCCTGCAACTCAATCCTGACATCGTTATCGTCGACATCGGCATGCCCAATCTCAACGGGCTGGATACTACCCGCCAATTGCTGCAGCATGATCCTCGCTTCAAAGTGATCGTTTTGACGATCACAGACTCCGATCAAGTCATCCGCGAAGCTCTGGATGCCGGCGCCCGTGGCTTTGTGCTCAAGTCCGATGCGGCGCGCGATCTGGTTTCGGCCGTCGAGGCTTTGCAGAACAAACGAATGTTCTTCACGCCGAGGGTCAACGATCTCGTCCTGGCGGGCTTCCTCGAAAAAGGTCAGACAGTGTCGCGCAACGAAGCGCCCAAGCTTCCCACGCTCACTGCCCGAGAGCGGGAGATTACCCAGTTGCTTGCTGAGGGCAACAGTTCGAAGGAAGTTGCATCGTTGCTTAATCTCAGCACGAAAACGGTGGAAACGCACCGCAGCAACATCATGCGCAAACTGAGCTTCCACTCCATTCGTGACTTGGTGGTCTATGCGATTAAGAACAACTTGATCCAGATTGAACTTCCGCCGCCGCCGAAAACTCCTGCGGGTCCGACGGCGGCGTAGCAGGTTTTCGGGAACCCGCTTATTTCATTGCCTCGCCGGGGAAGTAGCCGTTGCGGGTGCGCACGGTCAGATGCGTGCGCGCTGGCCCTTTTGCTTCCACTCGGATGGTCTGATATCCCTTACCAATGTTCGGCCCAGGATTGTACGCCAGGGTGTACTGACTGCGTATGTCGTGCGCGATCTCTCGCGTGATCTCATCTACTTCGTCCAGGCTTTGCGGGAAGAAGGCCACTCCGCCAGTACTGGCGGCCAGCTCCTTCAATGCGTCGCGTCCGGATTTGCTCATTCCCTGACCTTGGTCTGTCAGTCCAATCGCATACAGAGTCGCACCCTTGCTCGATTGCAGTTTCCGCATCGCATCCTGTAGCGTTTCGCGGCTCATATTATCTTGGCCGTCGGTGATCACCAGCAGAACTTTCTTGTCTAATACCGGATGGGCGCGCAGATGCGTGTTCGACGCCACCACGGCATCATAGAGCGCCGTGCTTCCTCGGCTGGACACCTGATGTAAGGCTGCCTGCAACAGGTTCACGTCGGAGGTGAAGTCCTGATCCAGGTACGGGGTTTGCCCGAAATTCACCACAAAAACCTGATCCTGCGGATTGCTCGCGCGGACGAGATTCAGGACTGCCTGGTTCACTTTTCCCCGCTTGTCACGCATGGATCCGGAATTATCGACAACGATTCCCAAGGCAACAGGAACATCCTCGCGCCGGAAAGAGGTGACGTCCTCCGGGTGTCCATTCTGGTAGACGGAAAAAGACGTTTTATCCAGCCCCGTGACAAGCCGTCCAGTGTCGTCAACAACGGTGGCATGCAACACCACTTCCTGAACTTGCTTCTTGAAAACGAACCGGCCTTGATCCTCATTGTCAGGGCTGATCGAGGTCTCCGGGGTGATTGAGCCGGGTGCTGCGCCATTAGCCGGTTCCGGAGCCTGAACCGATGCCGGTGGCTCCGACGTTCGAGGCGGCAGACCCATCGGATCGTCGGCACTTTGAGCAAGCCCGATTTCACAGAAAACGCCAAATGCTACCAATAGCGTCAAAACTCTGACCAGTAAGCGGAGAACATACCTGGTGTCAGAAGACATTCCAACTACCTCCCATGCAGACGTTCAGATGCCAAAAATGGTTATGAAGTTAGGGTCTTCCTCTGGAGAAACCGTTGCCACAATTCGAGAGAAACCTAGACTTGGCGTGGCTTCCGCTTGGTCGCGAGTACAGGAAAAGCTGTAGGGCGCATCGGCTCTCCAGCGTGGCGCGCTAACCTG
>JASLEQ010000054.1 GCA_030151135.1 Candidatus Sulfotelmatobacter sp.
TCGACATGGTTTCAATCTTCACCTGCCAGCTCTCCGAAGTGTCGTCGCTGGCTAGCTGAGCTTGGATGCTCACGTAGTTATCTGGATTCGAGGAAAATTCGCGATGTCCGGTCCGTCGCCACACAGCATGAACCATTTGTCTTCAGAGGTTCAGGATGACTCCGCGCTTGGTCGCGAACAGCAAACGAGCGCGTTCCCCGCAGCGGGTGTCTCCAGCGGCTCCGGGTTATAAACTCAACGGTGCACCCGGACTGCTGGTACTCGCAGAATAATCGATATCGCTCTGGCCTACCAACGACGAGCAGGAGCGGCACCGTCTACGTGCAGAATCTCTCCATTAACGTGGCCGGCATGTACGAGGTAAAGAACAGCGTCGACAATGTCTTCGACCGTAGCCTTTTTCATTTCCGGCTGCACCCTCGCGTCGTCGGCGTTATTGCGGTGCATGGGTGTATCCACCACGCCGGGAGCTACGGCATTGAATCGAATGCCGTCCGCCGCGTACTCGACTGCGAGATTCTCGGTTGCTGCATTCAGCCCGCCTTTCGTGATCATGGAAATCGAGCCATTTACGCCGGCGATAGGCCGATCGGCAAGGGCTGCGGTAATACTTACAACACATCCCGATTTGCGCTTCAGCATCTCTTTCACCGTGAGCTGCGTGATGTAGAAGAATCCCAGCAGATTGGTCGAAACAAGCGCGTCGAAATCCGCGACCGTGAACTCGGTGAATGGTTTGTTCAGAAAGATGCCGGCGTTATTTACCAACACATCGATGGTCCCGAAGTTCTTAATTGCGGTCTCTACCGCCTGGGCAGCCGTCTGCTGACTCGCGACGTCGCCACTGAGCAGAACCAAGCTGCCTGAAGCAGCAGCCTCTATGTTGGCTTGATGGGACAACGCAACGACGTTGTAGCCTTCTCGCAGAAACGCCTCAAGCAAACCGCCGCCGATACCTCCGGCTGCTCCAGTGATGATTGCTGTTTGCTTGTCCGGCATAAGAAAGCTCTGTTGCCAGCTTCTGATGACATCAGAAGCTTCAAGGCGAAACAATTGGACGATAGTATTGGAGATCAAGACATTTCGTCGGGCCCGCACCAGCCATCCGCTTCGCCAATCTCGCGGAAGCAGCCACTGAAACGGCTCGCCAGCGTCGACTGGCGAAGCCAGGTGAGCGATCCACTGACAGCGACTCATCGAGCCAATCGTCTGCCGAGAGTCTTGCCTCTTCGGCGCCAAACAGTCGTGTAACTGCATTGAGGAAGGCCGATAGCTCGCGTTCCGCCATCTCGATCTGCTGTTCGCAAGTTGAATTGCACAACGATTCTGCCGTTTTCATGAAATTTCCGCGTACCGTAATGGTTTGAAAGTTCGGTTCTGACGAAGCGTCCGAACCCACCCGACGATTTGGCCAGAATTCTTCAGAGGAGTCCATTGGACGAACGTATGGACTCTTGCCGAAGCACGAGTTGCTACAGGGCATGATCGCGGTGTTTGTTATTCAGCGCGGAATGTGGCCAATACCATAGTCCAATTGATACGCCGGAGCCCTTCGGGTCTAATTGCCCCCCGGCAACGCCCCAGCAGGGAATGCTAGCCTGCAAATAACGGGTTCGACGCCATCGATCATGCCTACAAAAGAATCGAAGTAGTCCAATGACCCTCAGCCAGCAACAAATCCGAGCAGCTCTTGAGCAGCATTGGTCGGCTTCGGCGGCTGGTGATCTGGACGCGGAGCACGACATCTATCAAGAGAACGCAATCTGCGAATACCCGCAATCGGGGGAACGAATCGTGGGCAGGGAAAATCTAAAGAGCCTGCGAGGCCATCATCCCGGACATCCCAGGGGATTCATAGTGCGCCGCATCACTGGCTCAGGAAATCTTTGGGTCACCGAATATCAAATCAACTACGAGGAAAAGACCACCCATACCGTCAGCATCATGGAATTCGAAGCAGGAAAATGCAGGCGAGAGACCCAATACTTTTGCGATCCATTTGATGCACCATCCTGGCGAGCCCAATGGGTCGAGCGAGAGTAAATGCAATCCTCGCAACGGAGTGAGTGAGCCATGTGCTTTTCAGCGACTGCGAATTTTGTGGGTAGCGGAGTTCTGGGAGCTGTTGGCGTCGTCACCTTTGCCAAGGTGAAGCATCGGCGCGAATTGCTCTTTGCGGCACTCCCTGCGCTCTTCGCCGTACACCAGTTCATCGAGGGATTCGTTTGGCTCGGATTGGACGGAATCCTTTCCCCGGCAGTCGCGCACGACATGGGCGCAGCATTTATGCTTTATGCCCAGGGGCTCCTCCCGTTCTTGCTGCCGCTCAGCGTGTTACTGTTCGAGCCGGACGCGAAGAGCCGGATGCGTATGCTGCCGTTCCTCGTGCTCGGCGGGGGGACCGCGCTCTACATTTTGTGGGCTCTCACGGCCTTCCCGCTCCAACTGTATGTCAGGGGAAATAGCATCGTGTATATCAATCAAGCTACCAACAACACTGCCGTTGCAGTGCTCTATGTGATTGCAACCTGCGGCTCGCTTTTCTTCTCGAAAATCAGGATGATGGTTCTCTTCGGCGTTGCCAACCTCGCAATATTGCTAACGGTCATGATCGTGAAGCGCTACGCATTTACCTCCCTGTGGTGTGCGTATGCTGCGGTCGCCAGTGTGATCATCCTCGCCTACTTCTGGAAGAGCCACAAACACCGCCCCTTCGTCTATGCATAGTAAAGAACGATGCAAAGCTCGTTGAAAAAATTGCGCCAAAACGGAGCCCATTGCCTCGGGCCCCGCATATATGCTTCTCTGCTGGCTAGCGCGTAATCTGTTCAAGATAATACCTAACCCGATCATCAACCTCGCCAGGCCCGTGAAACCCTTCGAATGTGTTTTCCTGCCAGGGTGGGCGATACCATCGTCCAATTGTTTTATTTGTTCTCCGATGGCTTGATGGCAATTGTTCGAAACTCATGTTGATCAGGTTTTCGAAAATCCTCTTCTGAAGGAAAGCACATCGTGAATCAACGTATGTCGTCTAGGGGGCATGCACCTCAACCGAAAGACAGAACACGCATCTCTGTAAAACGCATCGGCGCGTTTAGCATTGTCGCTACCACGGCGCTGCTTGCCATCCTCGGCGGCCCGGTCCTTCACGCGCAAAGCCAGGAATCCGACAAGTACTCGCTGAAATCGCCGGGCGGAATCGCATTCTCCGACTTCAGGGGTTACGAGGACTGGTCCGTGGTCTCGTCCGCTCGCACCGACGAGGTGCTCAAGGTGATCGTCGCCAATCCGGCGATGATCACCTTGAGTACCTCGTCGGTGCGGGCGGACGAGACCAGGGACCAGTCCTCGTAACCCCTGAAGCCGGAGAATGCGATTCCGCCCGGCGATTTCAGCGAGTACTTGTCGGTTTCCTGGCTTTGCGCGTGAAGAACCGTGCCGCCGAGGATGGCAAGCAGCGCCGTGGCAGCGACAATGCTAAA
>JASLEQ010000097.1 GCA_030151135.1 Candidatus Sulfotelmatobacter sp.
CGAAGGCGGAGAGAATGTGCTGGAAAACGGCAAGGTGAAGTACGTGGGCGTGGACGTTGGGGAGAAGACGTCGTACTGGCTGCATGTAGTGGCGCACGGGCGACCGGGGCACGGGTCGAGGCCGAATCCGGATTCGGCGCCGAATCGTCTGGTGCGGGCGCTGGACAAGATTCTGGCGGATCAGACTCCACTGCGAGTGTTGCCGGTTGTAGACGAGTTCCTGCGCGATATGGCTCCGTATGAATCTCCAGATCGCGCCGCGGATTACCGTGACATCAAGAAAGCCATTGAGGACAAGAAATTCCAGGAGCAGGTGGCGCGCGACGAGTCGCTGAATTTCTTACTGCGCGACACGATCTCGCTGACCATGCTGGGCGGGTCGGGCCAGACGAATGTGATTCCGCCGGAGGCGTGGGCGAATCTGGATGTCCGGATCTTGCCGGGTGGAGATCCGAAGGGAGTTGCCGAGAGCTTGAGAGAAGTGGTGAATGATCCGAACGTGACGATTGAGCCGCTGGAATCGGAATTTCGAATTGCAAACTATTCTGGGACGGATAACGCTCTGTTTGCGGCGATCCGCGAGGTGTCGGGAAAGTATTTTCCCGGTACACCGGTGGTGCCGCACATCACGAGCGGGTATACGGAAAATCAGCGGTACCGGCCGGTGGGGATCGTGGCGTATGGATTCAATCCGTATACGGCGACGGAGGAAGAGGGGGCGACGGAACACGGGAATGATGAGCGGATTCGCGTGGAAGAGGTGCGGCGCGGGCCGCGGATCTTATTTGATGTCGTGGCCGGCGTTGCGGCCCAGACGAGTTCAGCGCCACATTAGCGTTTCGGAAGCGAAATTAGGAGCCCTTTCACTAGATTTCCGTCGGAGCTGCAGTCGGCAGATTTTTTGCCGCGACACCGCTCTAGTGATCTGTCCCGGCGGCCGATTCGGGGCGATGCGACTAACCGCAGTATTTTTCATACTGCTCGTAGATGAAGTGGTCGGTCATGCCGGCGATGTAGTCGCAGATGACGCGGGGTAGGCCTTCTTCTTTGGCTTTGTCCTGGTATTGGTTGGGCAGGGACTGGGGATGAGTTGTCCAGTAGGCGAACAGCTCGGAGATGATCTGTTCGGCGTCATCTTTTTCGTCGGCCAGCGACGGGCTGAAGTAGAGATTTTCGTAGAGGAAATCCTTGTTTTGCTTGCGTTCCGCATCGACCGTCGGGGTGAACGCAACCAGGCGCTCGGGATAGCGGCGAACATCTTCCACGCTCTGAATACCTGCTTCAGTTATGCGCTTCTGCGTATTGCGGATCAGATCGTCGACTAAGCGATTGAGGACTCGTTTCAGCGTTTCGTTGAATTGCAACTTCTCTGGAGCCTCCGGGTACAGTTGCTTTACGGGTCCGTAGAAACGGTCGAAGATGGGCACGCCTTCGCAGATCTCTCCCAATGACAACAGGTGAGCTTCGTAGCCGTCGTCCAGGTCGGCGGTGTTGTAGGCGATCTCGTCGGCAAGATCAATCAACTGGGCTTCGAGTGGAGGAGGCTGCTCGAGGAGATACTCCGCGAGTTCTGGGTGCTTATCCGGCTCGTAGTCGTGCGAATGCTTGATGATGCCTTCCCGGACTTCGAAAGTGAGGTTCAGGCCGCGGAAAGCGGCGTAGCGCTGCTCGAAGTCCTCGACGATGCGCAGGGCGTGAAGGTTGTGATCGAAGAAGAGTCCGTGCCGGTGCATGGCGGAGTTGAGGGCTTTTTCTCCGGCGTGGCCGAACGGGGGGTGACCGATATCGTGAACCAGGGCGAGTGCCTCGGTGAGGTCAGGGTTCAGGCCGAGAGCTCCAGCGAGAGTTCGAGCAATCTGCGTGACCTCGAGAGTATGGGTAAGCCGGTTGCGAAAGTGATCGGAGTAGCGGCGGGTGAAGACCTGTGTCTTGTCTTCGAGGCGGCGGAACGCGCGGGCATGGATGACTCGGTCGCGATCGCGCTGGAAATCATTGCGGTAAGGATGGGGAGGCTCAGCGAAGCGGCGCCCGCGGGAGTGAGTGACTTCGACCGCGTAGCTGGCCAGCATGTGGGAAGGATAGCAAAGACCCGAGTCCTGAGTCGCGAGTCCGGGGCGGCATGCTCTACGAGTTTCGGCGCCCCGCATCGGTCAAGACAGCCTGACCGCTGAGAACGCGGAGGAGTTGCCGAGGGCGTAGAGACAGTGAATCGTTAAAGAGCCAATGATCAGGATCAGCGAAGATTCAGGCGCATTTCGTTGCTGGCCTCGAAGCCGAGAGATTCGTACAGCGGGCGGCCTTGATCGCTGGCGTGGAGGGTTATGCGGGCGAAACCCTGCTGCCGGCACCAAGCGATCATCGTTTGCATCAAGAGGCGGGCTATTCCCTGGCGGCGGTATTCGGGTTCAGTGTAGACGTTGAGGATGGTGGCGCGACGGCAATCAAGATCCTGGGGATGCGCCGGCCATGGACTCACGATGACTGCGCCGCCGGCGACCACGCGGCTCGCATCCCAGGCCAGCCAGGCGCGGAATGAGCCATCCGAAACAGCGGTCGCGAGATAGCCGGAGGTGAGGGATGCCATGGAGTCGAGAGTGGGATCATCTTTGTAGTTCATGGCGACATACATTCCGCGGCGGAGGCGGATAATTTCCGGAATGTCGGAGACGGTAGCTTCTCGAATGAGAATCGCCGGGCACATGGCAGGAGTTTAGCGCGAGTTCCCTGGCGAGTTCAGACAGAGTTTCGACGACAACTCGAATTCAACATCCCCGGACGTCGCGGCAGCGGCGGGCAGCCAGTTAGAACGCCAGCGTTCTTACTGCTTCGAGTCTTCTTTGGCCAACTTGACCTTGGCGGCGTCGAGCTTTTGCTGGACTTTGGCGAAGGCTTCCTGATCCTGTTCGGCAGGAACAGTCTTATTCCATTCCTGGACGGCGCGATCCCAATGCGTGGCGGCAAGTTTGAGGCGGCCCGTCTTTTGATACAGATCGCCGAGGTGCTCTTGGACGGTGGGATCCGCGCTCATGTGGAGAGCGGCCTTGTTCAGGTTCTCTTCCGCAAGGTCGTATTTACCAAGCTTGAAATAAGCCCATCCGAGTGAGTCCAAATAAGCGCCATTGCTAGGCTCGAGCGAAACAGCCTGCTTGATGTAGCTGAGGGACTCTTCCAGCTTCACGCCGCGATCGGCATTCATGTAGCCGAGGTAGTTGAGCGTTGCGGCGGCCTGTGGATCGGTTGGAGGCGTGATCGCGAGAACCTTCCGGAACTCCGTCTCGGCCTGATCAAAAAGCTTTTGACGCTGATACAGATCACCGCGGAGAAAATTGACGTAAGCCTTGTCGTCGTTCTTGGTCGAGAGCTGCTCGGCTTTGTTGAGGGCGTCTTCGGCGTCTTTCCAGCGTTTGGCCCGGGTGTAGATGATGCCGAGACGCACATAGACGTCACGGTCTTCGGCCCCGCCTTTGAGCATGCCATGAACATCCGCCACTGCCTTGTCGAAGTCGCCCATGTCGGCCAGTTGCGCGTCGAGCACCATGCGCAGGTCGCGGTCGTCGGGCATTTTCTGCACGGCTTCTTTGGCTACGGCAGTAGCTTGCGGCCAATCTTTGGCTTCGCGGTAGGTATCGATGATTTCCTGATATCCGCTGCGGGAATTTTCATCACCCAAGGTCAACATCTTGCGGAAAGTGTCGACAGCCGCGGGATAGTTCTCTTGCTCTCGATAGACCATGCCGAGACGCTCAATAAAGATGGCGCGGTTGTTGCGGTCGGCCTGGCTCATTCCGCTGTCGGGCTTGTCGGTTTTCTTGATCAGATCCTGGAGGATCTTCGCCGCATCGTCGTAGCGTCCCTGGGCCTGGTAGACCGCAGCCATGCTATAGGGAACATCCATGGTGTCGGGGACAAGGGTGTCGGCACGTTTCAGGTTCTCGAGAGCGAGATCGTACTTTCCCTGGCGGCGGTAAATTTCCGCCATGCGGACGTAGGTTTGGGCGTCCTCGGGATTCGAATCGGCAATGACCTTGTATTGTTCAAGGGCGGCATCAAGCTGCCCGTCGTTCAGTTCATTTTCAGCGAGGCCGCGAATGGCGTCGAGATTGTCACGATCGAGAACGATAGCGTGCTTGTAGGCGTCGATCGCATTCTTGTAATCCTTACGCTGCTCGTATGCGGCTCCGAGAGCAGCATAAAGCTTTGCCGAGCGGGCGGAATCAGGAATCGAGCTCAGAACCTTCAAGGCATGAGACGTGTCACCCTCATCGGTGTACAGCATCGCGAGGGTGGTGACGGCTTCTTCGGAACTAGGATCGATCTTGATGGCGGTCTTGAGTTCGGCTTCCGCTTTGCCTAATTCATTCCCTAGACGATAAAGGCGGCCGAGCAGCAGGTGATCGTCGACGCTCTGGGGATCTAGTTTTGTGATCTGCTCGTACTGATCGATCGCGAGGTGGAGAATGTTGTCAGATCCGTTGCCACCGGGCATGTCGCCTAAGGAGCGAAGATAGATTCGGCCGAGGAGCCTGTGCGCCTCGAGGTTCTTGGGATCTTTCTTAATGATGTCCTGGGCTTCTTTGACGGCGTCGGCGATGCGGCCGGTCTTGACATAGAGTTCCGCAAGAGCAGAGGTGAGGAATTCGGAGGAGGGATCGGCTTCAATCGCGAGACGGTATTCTTCAGTTGCCTTGACGGCGAGATCGCTGCGGCCGTAGGCGGTGACCATCTCTTCGTACATGTGCGCGAGCGTGTAGTGATAGTAGGCGGCGGCCTTGTCGACCTTACGCGGAGAAGACGAAGTAGTGTCTGGCTGTTTGTTGTCGGCAGGAGCGGGAGCCTGGTTGGTTTGAGCGGCGGCAGCGACGCCGATGGCTCCTATGATCAAGAAAACGCAAAGAATTCTATTCATTCTTGGACCTGATTGCGCTCGCAGCGCCGTTCCGATACCTCAGCTCAATTGGATGCAAAGCCCGCGGAGGAAAGGTGCTTCCATTCTACCGCTTTGGCCGGGTGGGGCGGGAAAAATCGCCGGGAACCATAAGGACAGGGACTGCTGGGGAATTGCGCGAGCGAACAGATGATTCGAAATCGCGCGGTGGCCATCGATCATAAAGCGAGGCCCTATTTCAAAACTTTACACTTGCCGCGTTTGCCTCGGGACAACTTTCACCAGAGCCAAAGACCCAGAGCGTAGGGACATTTCAGTGACGGAAATGCCGGACGCCGGTGAAAAGCATGGCGAGACCGAGGCGATCGGCCGCTTCGATGACCTCCGGATCGCGCTGAGATCCCCCGGGTTGGATGATGGCGGTGGCTCCAGCCTTGGCAATCTCTTCAACACCATCGGGAAATGGGAAGTAGGCATCTGACGCTGCCACGGTTCCCTTGAGCGGAAGCTGGGCTTTCATGGCACCGATTTTGGCGGAATCGACGCGAGACATCTGCCCGGCGCCGACGCCGACAGTCTGGCCATCGCGCGCGTAGACGATGGCATTCGACTTCACGTGCTTGCAGACTTTCCAGGCAAACAACAGGGCGCGAGTTTCTTCGGAAGTCGGAGCGCGCTTGGTGACGACTTTCAGGTCCGCGTCTTGCAGTGGGCGAATATCGGCGTCCTGGACCAGCATGCCTCCCGAGACATTTTTGAGAACCCATTTTTGATGGGCGGGAATTACTTCGACGAGGCGCAGGTTCCTCTTCGACGAAAACTTCTCTTTGGCGGCATCGTCGAAGCCCGGAGCGGCAATGACTTCGAGGAAGAGCTTGTGCATCTCTTCGGCGGCGGCGATGTCGATGGGACGGTTCACGCCAATGACTCCTCCGAATGCCGAGACCGGGTCGCATTCGAGGGCGCGCCGGTAAGCTTCGGCCAGAGTCTTGCCGGTAGCGGTTCCGCAGGGGTTGGTGTGCTTGATGATGGCGACGACCGGTTCGTCGAATTCCTGAGCAAGATCCCAAGCCGCCTGCAGGTCAACGATGTTGTTGTAGGAAAGTTCCTTGCCCTGGAGTTGATGGGCATTGGCTACACCTTTTCCGGAGCCGTCGGAATACATGGCGGCTTTCTGGTGAGGGTTTTCTCCATAACGAAGATCGAGAGTTTTATGAAAAGAGAAGCGCAGGGTTGAGGGGAACGCGTTCTGGCTCGGGTCAGGATTTTCCGGACTAATGCGATCGAGAGTTGAAGCGATCGCAGAATCGTAAGCCGCGGTAGTGGCGAAGGCTTTTTGAGCGAGACGCCACTTTGTTTCTTTGGATAACGATCCGTTACTTCGTTCCAGTTCAGAGGCGATGGAATCGTAATCCGCAGGAGAGGTGACGATGGCGACATCCTGGAAGTTTTTGGCGGCGGAACGAATCATGGAAGGGCCACCGATATCGATGTTTTCGATGAGCTCTTCGAATCGGACTCCAGGCTTGGCTGCCGTTTGTTCGAAGGCATAAAGATTCACCACCACCATATCGACGGGCAGGATGCCGTGTTCCTTCACTGCCGCAACATGCTTTGGGTCTTCCCGACGATGGAGGATGCCCCCGTGAACCTTGGGATGAAGCGTCTTGACGCGTCCGTCGAGCATTTCGGGAAACCCGGTGAGATCAGAGATGTCTTTGACGACGATGCCAGAGTCGCGGAGAAGCTTGGCCGTGCCTCCGGTGGAGATGAGTTCCACGTCAAGAGCGGCGAGACGACGTGCGAAATCGACGAGGCCGGTTTTATCGGTGACGGAAAGGATAGCGCGCTGAATGCGGGCGGACATGAAGTTCCCCTCAGGAGTTGGTTCGGGATGGCGACCGAAGATTTTAACAGCTCGAATGAGTTGATGTTGATGCCGGGAACGGGACAGGTGAGAGAAATAAAAAAGGCCGCGTAAGATCCGCGGCCCGAAAGAGTTTCTGCGAAGAGTCTACTGGAAAACTCCAACGGCGGGAACGTTGCCGCTGAACGGGAACCAGCCTTCTTGGGCCGGATCGAAGGCGATGTTGGACTGGTTGGTGGACTCGAAGACGCCTGTGAAGTCCGCACCATTCGTGTCATCGGTGCTGGCAGCGATCCAATACGGAGTTCCGGCTTGCAGAGCGGTCGAGGGGATTAGAACCTCAACTACACCGCAGCAGGTGCCGAAGACGGGAATGTGGGTAGAAGCTCCGCCGGCGAGGAGAGTGCCGACAGTGCCGCCCGCATCGGTGTAAAGGCCGAGGTCGACAAGGCTGGTGCCCGATTCAATTCCGATCGCGGCAACGAGCAAGGTCGCGCTAACGTTGCTTTTCGGGGTGAACTGGAGACCGATCCACTGTTCGCCCAGGCCAACCGAATTGTTGGGGCCGAGTACGTAGTATCCAGTCGTGTCGTTGTAGAGATTGCTCGAGGTTGGTCCGAGGTTGGTAAAGATAGCTGCATGCCCAGCGGGCGGGGCCCATTTTTGAACCGGGGCATTGGAACGATTGGTGTGGGCGACCTTGGGGGCGTTTTGGGCCCAAAGGATCCCGGAGGCAAGCGTCAATACAAAGAAACAGCCAAGTGCACGCTTCAACATCATTTTTTTGTTTCCTCCCAACGTTTGTTTTGCGGCTTCGTCGAGATTCATTGACCCCAGGGGAGCATTTCCTCTTCGAGAGCATCCAGCGAAAGGACGGGTCAAAAGCGCCGTCAGATGCCTGAAGCCGCGGGTGCCAATAGTAGCCTTCCTGCCAGAGATGTCAACGCGGAAGAAAGGATTGGGACGAAAGTCACTAGTCAGAGAGCTGTGGAAAATTCAGGAGGATCGCGGGGGAAGAGAAATCGCTAAGCCTTAGCCTTAGCTTTGAGTTTTACGCCACCATCAGTGAGTTCAACGGAATATTCGACATTGTCACATTTGTACTGCTTGCGGATCTGCTCGGTTTTTTTCTGCACGAAGGTGGTGAAGGATTGGATGTTGCCGGTGACATTCTCTCCGGCCTTCTTTTTGGCGGCGACCAGAGTGTTGTAAAGGCGCTCGACCTGCTCGCGCTCGCTTTGATCGACGGTATGGAGGGTAAATGGCTGTGATGAGGCGGGTGCCGCGGCGGCAGCGGCATGGCCGACACCGTAGACGTGCGGATGCTGAGGCTTGAGTTCCTCTTCGGTAACCCGAACTCCCTGTACGGAGAGCAAAGCATCTTGCGGGCGGCGATAACCCTCTTCGCGAATGCGGGTTTTCTTGCGCCACAGATCACTGTAGATCGCATAACGCTGCGCCATTTCGTTGTAGCGATAGCGTTGGGAAAAGTTCATGCGTCCGCCATCGGAAAATTTGCGAAGAAGAGCGACCACCTTCCACTCGACGTCCGTGGGAGGGCGCTTGGACGGATTACTGAAAAAGATCTCGTACTCGATCTTCAGGCGTCGCAGTTGCGTATCGAGAAGAGTCAGTTCTTCGTCGGTGGTCACAGGCGTCTCCATGATGAGTGTAGCCACGGAACCAGGGACGGGGCAGGTACCTGTGGGTCACGGAGGGGATAGCACGAAAGTAAGTGTAGACGAGAAGGTGCGGTTGCCAGAGAAGGACTTAAGTGAGCTGGAAGCTTATTTTGCGGAATTGGCCGCCATTTTTTTGACCATGGCGAGGACTAACTTGCGGTCGCTGTCATTGAGGTTGGTGGCATAACGGCGAATCTGGCTCAAGAAGCGGACTTCATCATCAGAGAGTTGCGGCAATCCCTTGGAGCCGTTGCTGTGATTGGGATCGGAGAAGAATTGAGAGAGCGGCAACTCCATGGCACCCGCAATCTTGGAAAGGGTGTCGAGGGAAGGAATGGTGTGGCCATTTTCGACGCGAGACAGGTAGCAGCGAAGAAGACCGGTACGCTTTTCAATATCGCCCTGGGACATTCCTTTTTGAAGCCGGTAGTTGCGGATGGTCTCGCCGATGTTCATGGTAGGGAGCATTTAGGATGGGTCATAGTAACCAGAGCGCCAACTTCTGGCAAGGGGAAATTTGTGCCATTGGTTAGGACGTTCGTGCCATGGGGACTGGGATTTATTAGAAATGAAATCTCAAGGGAAGAGTTCGATTACTTATACGCTGTATAAGCAAAACCGGGCACTTTTGATTTCGTCTTTACAATGGGAAAGGCGTTCACCAGCCGATTCGGGAGAGGACCATCCGCAGATTTCATTTCTTGAGCGTGGCAGAAAGGAAATCGACGGTGCGCTGCCAGGCGTCTTGCGCATCGGCTGCGCGATAGCCGTCTTTATTGTTGGGATTCTCGAAGGCATGTCCGGCATCGTCATACTCTTTCACTTCTATTTTCTTACCATACCGCCTCATCATCGTCTCAAACTTCTTCACGTCTTCCGGTGTAATGCCTTTGTCCCGGGCGCCGAACAAGCCAAGGATTGGCGCATTGATTTTCTTCAGTGCATCGGGATCGGTGGCGAGGTGCCCATAATTGATGACGTCGGCGGCGAGGGTTGGTTCTTGGAGAGCGACATCCAGCGAATAGCCGCCACCCATACACCAGCCGATGGCGCCGATACGGTCTTTCTTCACGTTCGATTGCGAGGCGAGATAATCAAAGGCCGCGTTCAGGTCGCGCTTAGCCCGGTCCTCAGGAACTCCGCGCATGATCTGGTGCGCTTCGTCGGGAGTGGTGGCGACCTTGCCGCGATAGAGATCGATTGCGAGGGAGGCGTACCCCTGCTCGGCAAGCTTTGACGCCTGTTCTTTCACCCAATCATTCAGGCCCCACCATTCATGGATCACGATCAAGCCGGGGAATGGTCCTTTGCCGCTCGGTGTATAGAGAACGGCGTGAACGGTCTCGTCTCCGCTTTTGTAGGACACGGTTTTGCTGTCGACGGGGAACAGAGGCATCGCGAAGGCAACTACGGCGCACAGAAGCAGGAATTTTTTCATGCGGATTTCCTCTGAAATCAAGTCACGCTCTGCCTAAATTCCACTTCTGGCGAAAACGGCAGAAGCAGGGCACCATTGTGGATGAGTCGCGTAAGAATCACAACAGGAGTTCCATGTAGAGTGCGCCTGCAATAGGATTCGAGCAGTAGGGCTCGATCTCTTTGAAACCGAGTCGACGATACATCGCTACGGCATCTTTCATGACAGGTTCAACGGTGTCGAGACGCATGCGCTCGTAGCCGATCTGCCGGGCTTCGCGGATGATGCGATCGACCAGAACCCGGCCGAATCCTTTACCGCGGAATTTCGGGCGGAGATAAAGGCGTTTCATCTCGCAGATGCCCGGTCCCAGTTTATGCAGCGCGACGCAACCTGCCAGTTCATTCTCGTATTTCGCGAGCAAGAGACGGCCTTCCGGAAGAGCGTAATCTCCGGGAAGGTTGGCGAGTTCCTTATCGAAATTCTGGAAGCAGAGACTGAATCCGAGCGATTGCGCGTATTCGAGAAAGAGTTCGTAGGCTAATGATATTTGGGCCCGGGATTCTGCTTGAGAGAAAGAGAGATCTTTCACCGCCGAGCGCACAGAGGACGCTGAATCTTGTGAGCCGGGCTTTTCTCGCAGATCGGACTTCATTTGACTCCTCGGCATGATCGGCGATCTCTGCGTCGAGCCGGAAAATCTATCACATCAGCATGCCGCCGTTCACGTTCAGAACGTGGCCGGTAACATAGGACGCGTCATCGGAAGCGAGAAATGCGACTGCGCCTGCCACGTCTTCCGGCTTTCCGACGCGGCCCAGAGGAATCTGCTGCACCGCGGTCTGCTTGAATTCTTCGCTGAGAACATCCGTCATAGCGGTTTCGATGAAGCCGGGGGCGATGGCGTTACAAGTAATGTTGCGCGAGGCGACTTCACGAGCGATGGCTTTAGTAAGGCCGATCAGTCCCGCTTTCGAAGCGGCGTAGTTGGCCTGGCCGGCCTGGCCCATTTGCCCGAAGACGCTGCTGATGTTGATGATGCGTCCCCAGCGCAGACGCAGCATGTTGGGGATGACTTGCTGGATGCAGAGATAAGCTGAGGTCAGATTCGTCTGGAGGACGCTGTCCCAGTCGGGTCGCTTCATGCGCATCACGAGTTGATCGCGGGTAATGCCGGCGTTATTGACGAGGATGTCAATCTTACCGAGTTGGTCGGTGGCAGCCTTGATCGCGTTCTTGATCTGTTCTTCGTCGGCGACGTCGAGCGGAAAGGCGGCCGCTTTGCCCCCAGCGGTGGTGATTTCGTTCACCAGTTCGTTCAACTTCTCTTGATTGCGGGCTGCGACCGCAACCGCCGCGCCTTCTTTGGCAAGGCGCAGGGCACAGGTGCGTCCGATGCCTTGCGAGGCGCCGGTGACGAAGGCAATGTGTCCGGATAAGGGCATGAGTTCTCCGAGAATAGGGGGCTAAATACAGTCGCGCGGAAGAGGCATTATACCGAAGGGCCTTTCGAGAGCGGGGAAGGCAAGTCGGTTCAAAAGTTTGAACCGCCGAGGGCGCGAAGAACTCCCGAATAGATCGCCGAGAAAGACGACCCCCGCTCTACTTTGTGAGATCATGTTCCGCGCGGAGGCTTGATGTCCGAGCGGCCGATCGATCAGATCAAGAAGGCCGAGGAGGCGATGCGGGAATTGGTGGCTGCTGCCACTGAGTTGCGCCGGCAGATTGCCTTCGCTTGCGCCGAACATCCCGCTGAGACAGCTGAACTGGCCCGGGCGGCGGAGTTGTTCGAACAGGAAGTGCAGACCATCAAAGAACGGCTGCAACAGTGGAGACAGGCCATCCAATAGGTTTCCAAAACCGCATTGCTTATCCACAAGAGGGGCGCGTACCATGCGTGCACTCCCATGTCCCCATCGACAACGAATGTTGTGACCATGCCCAAGCCTTCTAACGCGGACCCTTCCGATTCTTCACACAGATCTCCTTTGCGCGGGTCCGCCTTAGAGAAACCAACAGTCGATTTGGCTTCGGCAGAGGCGCGCGGGGGCGCGCGCCCCACACAAGAAGCCGCTGCGCCTTCGACCGAAGTCTTCGCCGTGTTTGGCGTGGAGCCGGAGATTCAGGCTTATGCGATGGCGAAGTATTCGCGCTCGGCGCTGTCGATGAAGGACGCACTGCGGGAGATCAGCACGCAGAAGGCGGAGAAGTTCCTCAATACTTTCTATTTCCAGTATGGGCATCGGTCGATCGCAGATCTGGCGCACATTGCGCTGGCGGTTGAGCGGCTTTCGATTCTGGCGGCGATCGAGTTGGCGGATGAACAGCGCTGGGATGGGCAGGAGCGGTCGACGCGCTACCAGGACTTCCGCAAGAGCGGCTATTACACGCCAGATTTCGGCTCGGATGACGACGCACGAAAACTGTATCGCGAGACGGTGGATTTTCTGTTCGCGGAATATGATGCGCTCTCGGCGCACATGACGAATTATCTGATCAGCATCACGCCGAAGCCTGCGGACATGAAGCAGGACGCGTATGAGCGGACCTTAAAGGCACGGGCCTTTGACATCACGCGGTATCTGCTGCCGCTGTCGACCAACACTTCCCTGGGCGAGATCGTAAATGCGCGGACGCTGGAAAATCAGGTCGCGCATCTGCTGTCGCACACACATAAAGAGGTGCGTGCGCTGGGCGAGTC
>JASLEQ010000173.1 GCA_030151135.1 Candidatus Sulfotelmatobacter sp.
GCTCCGTGGTGCCTTCACCATCTCTTCCTATATGGAAGGGACGGGCACGAACCTTCGCTTGACGTTGAATCCGCCGTTCACTCCGGCGGAAATCAATTCGACCACGGCCTCAGGCGCTTTACTCCCTCCAACTGATTCCACGGCAGGAATTGTCGGCAGTGGAACCGCAGCATCCTGCGCGGCACCGGACTATGCCTGCTACTCGGGAGCTTTCTTGCGAGTTTGGGATCCCAAGGTTCAGCCGGCAATCGCAGACCAGTGGAACTTCACTGTCCAACATCAATTCAACAACTCCACAACCCTGCAGGTCGGGTACGTCGGACAGCGCGGAACTCACTTGATGGTGCCCTTCGACTACGCGCAGCGAGTGCTGCTGCCGAATTCGTCTTGCGCTACTCCTCCTTGCACAGCGCCTAGCCCATACTTTGCCGCTAACCCTGCGCTTTACAGCGTCCTCGGCGGAGGCACTCCGACTTCGGATACTCCGGGCGCCGAGGTTTCCGGCACCAAGTCCAATGGCACCATGCGATACAACTCCATGCAGGCTGTGTTCCAGAAACAGATGAGCCACGGCTTGCAATATCAGGTCGCCTACACGCTATCGCGGTGCATGTCCGATAGCACCGGCTACTACGGCGCGTGGAACAATGCTCTGAGCGCTTCCGCTTACTGGCAGAACGTCTATGACCAGAAATCGGAGTACGCTCCGTGTTATTACGACGCCACTCACGTGGTTTCTGCTTACGCCATCTATGATCTTCCGTTCGGCCGTCATGGAATGTTTGGCAAGAACGTCAATTCCGTGGTCAATGGAGTCATTGGTGGATGGGAGGTCAGCCCGATCGTGTCCTTCCGCACCGGATGGCCATTGCCCACTTACGGCGCGGTGGATCAGTCTGGTACCTACAGCCGTGGTATGCGACTTGACTGCAACGGTGTACCGTCCGTCACAAACTCGTTCTTGCCCGGAATTGGCCGTCAATGGTTCGTCAACGATGGACAATTCACGCAACCCGGACTTGGAACATTTGGCGACTGCTCACCTCAGCTTTCAAGTCTCCGCTCGCCGCATTACAGCGACGTTGACCTGAGTCTGCACAAGGACTTCCCCATCGGTGAGAGATTCCGGTTGCAATTCCGGAGTGATTTCATCAACGCCTTCAACCACGTGCAATACAACGCACCCAATATGAATTATGGTTCCTCGATGGGTCAGATCACGAGCGCCCAGCCGCCAAGAAATATCCAATTGGCGCTGAAGCTCTACTACTGACGTTCGTAACCGTATAATGATGATGCAGGCGCTCACCTCGCCTGCATCATTTCTTTTTGCGCGTGATTTTCTTTCTGGCAAAAAATTGACGCCAGGCAGGTGTCCGAAAAGTGATGCCACTACACTCGACCGGTTTTGGGAAGGGCACGCCTTCAGGCGTGCCGTAAAGACGGCCGGTTTTGAAAGGGCACGCCTTTAGGCGTGCCGTACAGACTACCCTGAAAGTCGCCTTTAGGCGCCGAGGGCATGTCTCTCAGGGTCAGACTGATTTTGTTCAGACCACCTATCAAATGCGCTCACTCCACGGAAAAATAATCACTATCGTAGTAGTACTCCTCTGGTCCGCCGCGATCGCATTCGCCCAGCAAGCCAAAGGCAACTCATCAATTCAGACCGCTTTATCTCCCGACAAGGCTCTCAGCCTGGCCGAGCAGGGACACTGTCGCGAAAGCATTCCTGCACTAAAGCGCGGCCTGACAGGTCAGATCGCTTCTGATACGAAGAAGGAACTCGGCGTAGCGGGAGTGCGTTGTTCGCTCGCGATCGACGATCGTGATTCGACTGTCGACTTCATTCGCTTCCTCCACAAGCAGTTCCCGCTCGACCCCGATGTCCTCTTCGTCGTCACGCATGCCTATTCGGATCTATCGACCCGCACCGCGCAAGATCTCGGCCGCACCGCCCCCGATTCTCTCGCCGCTCATAAGCTCACTGCCGAAGCCCTGGAGATGCAAGGCAAGTGGGAGCCGGCGCAAGCCGAATACGAGTGGATGATTAAGAAAGATCCGAGCGCTCCTGGCATCCACTTCTTATACGCAAGACTTCTTCTCTCCCGCCCCGACGCTGGACCCGATGCGACGGACAAGGCAAAGCAGGAGTTGCTGAAAGAAATCCAGCTCGATCCCAACAACGCCGGAGCCATCTACATTCTCGGCGAGCTTGACCGCCGCGACCAAAAGTGGGAAGACGCGATCTCTCGCTATAACCAGGCACTCAAGGTCGATCCCAACCTGGCGGAAGCCTATCTCGGTTTGGGATATTGTCTGGTCAATGAAAAGAAATACGAGGACGCGATTTCGCCCCTGCGAACGGCCGAACGCTTCATGCCCGAAAACCCGGAGGTCCACAACTCGCTAGGCACAGCCCTTCAAAGATCCGGCCACAAAGAAGAAGCCCAAAAAGAATTCGCGATCCACGAGAAACTCGTAGCCGCCGAGGGCACCGCAAAACCGGACTAGTC
>JASLEQ010000259.1 GCA_030151135.1 Candidatus Sulfotelmatobacter sp.
TCATCTCGTTACAAGGCACAGGCGTTGCGCTCACACAAACCATCGCATTCCATCCGATCGCCAGTCAGGTTGCAGGGCACGACAGTCAGTCTCACTGGCAACTACAAGCTCCGGGCTCGGCGTCGCCTTCAATTCACTCACGCCGTCCGCCTGCATGGTTTCCGGTGCTACAGCAACACTCCTGACAGCCGGTACATGCACCATTCAGGCATCGCAAACCGGTAATGCCGTGTACGCCGCGGCTACTCCCGTATCGGCGAACTTCACTGTCTTGCCAGCCTCCAACTTTACGATCACGCCCATACCATCTGTCGAAACTGTCTATAGAGGGATCGTTGGCGGCTTCGTTTTGCAACTGAACTCCGTGAACGGCTTCAACGGTAGTGTGAAGTTGACCTGCTCGGGAGGACCGGCAGGCTCCTACTGTACGAACTTCCCCAAAACTGTCCATGTAAGTGGAACCGCATATGCAGTCTCCGGAATACTTTTCCCCAATACAACGGCGCCAGGCACTTACGCAATAACGTTCACTGGTCTGTCAGCGGCATTGACTAACACAGCAACTGTAACCTTCATCGTGAAGTAAACCTACAGCACTGCGGCAGACTCCCGAGACTGCCTGCCGCACCCGTGACATAGTCTCTGAGGAGCCTCCGAGGTCGTTCTCTGAATCAGCTCAACGCCGAGCTCAGCATCTTGTAACACCCTCGCGCTCCTCCTCGACTAAGCATTCAAACTATCCGCTCCCTATTCGGGACTGTGCTAAACTGCTAGCCGATTGTCCGAATCCATGAGACACGCTAGAAGCCGTATGCGATGCCTAGTGGTCTTTCTCCTGTTCCCCACGGTCGCGGTCGCAGAGCAGCATAGCATCACAGGAACAGTGTCTGGCCAGGTCTATTGCGCAGACACCCAGCATCCCGCCCGCTTGGCCCACGTAGCCCTTGTCCCGCTCCCACTGGCTGTCACGTCACCCTCTACTAACGAGCCCCAGACACCACAGCAGTACAAGGGCGACACCCGCACTGATGGCAGCTTCCTCATCACGCACGTTCCACCCGGTGATTACTATGTCAGCGTCACCTATCCCGGCTACCTCACCCCTGAGTATCAGTTCTCTGCTGTCGATCTCCTGCAACCCACCGCCGACATCCGCAAGCACCTCTCCGAAGCGGTTCCCGTAGTGACCGTCGCTGCCAATCGCAGCGCCAGTGTTTCGGTCCCAATCCATCGGGGAGCCGCAATCTCCGGAACTCTGCGCTACGACGACGGCTCACCCATTCCCGACACTGAAATCGTCCCACTCCATCGCAACTCCAGCGGCTCTTGGACGGATTCCCCTTCCCCTGGCAATAACCGGTTGGTCGAAAACGGGAGATCTGACGACCTCGGCCACTTTCGTATCCAAGGTCTCGCCCCCGGCGAATACGCGTTGAAGCTCCCCCGCGCCTACGGTGTGGGCCTGTTCGCCGTCTACTATGGCGATGTCTTTCTTGAGAAGGAAGCAAAATCCATCAAGCTTACGGATGCCGAGGAGTATCCCGACGCTGACATCACCATTCCTCTCTCCAAACTCCACACCATCTCCGGATCGCTCGTTAACACCTCCGGTCAGCCTATCAACTCCGGCAAAGTCACTCTCTATACCGCCACCGACAACATCCAGATGGACGTTGCTTTTGTCTCCGAAGCGGATGCCACGTTCTACATTGACCTCGTACCAGATGGCACCTACATCCTCCACGTCAGCGATGCTCAGAACGTCGATACCCAGATCGTCCGCGATCTCAAAGACCCAAACATGATCGAGGAAGTTAAGCGAACTACGCTCACAACCTACGCCGACTACCAGGCCCCGCTTGAAGTCACCGGCGACATCACCGGCCTGACCGTCACTGTCCCTGACAAACACGTAGAGGCGGCGCAACCGACGAGACCACGTCGTTGAATCGGGTTCGACCGGTTTTTGAAGGCAATCCGCCATAGTCCAAGCCGATCGGGGCGTCGATGAAAATACTGAGCGAAATGCTCCACGCCGTGAACGTAGGAGCGGATCGTGGACTCAGCGAAGTTGCGGCGCTGCAACTCCCCAATCATGAGCTGACGTAGATGGGTCACAGGGAAGCTTCCCTGTGACCAACCCTGGTCGCCAGCCCATCCAGGCTTATTCAGGAATACGCGTGAGCGTCCACCGCCGCAGTGGCTTCCTTCATGTCGGCTTGTCGCCAGTCTTCCGTGAGCGCCATACCCGCAGTCAATGAGCGCGTCGCCCTGTTACCGTCAACTGACAATTCTAGAGGTGGATCCCAACGAATCCCTCACGCGCCAGCGAAAAACTGAAGGAGCTCCGGCAAAGAACCAGATCGCGATCAAGGAATCGAAGATCATACAGCCATAAGACGACGTTCGCATATAGGGCCAGATCGGCTTACCCCACAAGTGATGCACCAAATCCCATGCTGCATGCATCAACCAGGCGATGCCGATGAACCTGTACGATTTCAAGCTGAAATAGACGATCGGTGTAGCCAGGACCGGAAAGATTAACTCCCATGCACCGAAGCTGCCGCCAATGTAAGCACCGATGGCGCCAGCAGCAGAGATGGCATTGAACGTACGCCGCGTAGGATGCGGTACAAGCGACATGATCGCCACGAACAAAACTGCCGCAATGGCAGGTCCGATAGAGTCCATTGGAACGAGAGCCGGCACATTGGAAACGAGCAGCATTCGGTTGTCTCCTTGAACCCATCGTAGGGAACGAGCGATAATCTGACGAGTGGCAAGAAAGCCAATGTTCGCAGGAATCACGCCAAATCGGAAGCGGCGCAGGCTCCCTCACCGAGTAACCGTTCTAGCCTTCGACGGCGTGGTGTTGGGTGATCTCGCCGCGCCCGTGGAGATTTTTCATCGCGTCCGAGATGCCCGTGGGCAACCATGCTACGAAGTGAGCGTCTGTAGTCCGGATTCAGAAGTAATAACGGAACATTTGTCGCTCAAGATACCATGGCGGCTTTCTAAGATGAGGCATGCCGACACACTCGTGATTCCAGGGATTGATAATCTCGAGCGGCCCATACCGCCTGAAGTCATTCGCTCACTCAAGGCCGCGCTCAAGCGCGGCGTCCGGATTGCATCTGTTTGCACGGGAGCCTTTATACTTGCTGCGGCCGGCGTGCTAGACGGTCTCCGTGCAACGACGCACTGGCAGGCCGCCCGAGAGCTTGCACGCCGCTATCCTGCGATCGAAGTTGATCCCGAAGTGCTCTATGTTGACAACGGCCAAGTCCTGACCTCGGCTGGCGCGGCCGCGGGTTTGGACCTGTGCCTGCACATGGTTCGATGCGATCTAGGTTCGAAGATCGCGGCTACTACAGCTCGCGCTGCGGTCATGCCCTTGGAGCGTTCTGGCGGGCAGGCTCAGTTCATTGCGCATGAAGATCCTGAGGAGGGCGAATCCATGGGGCCGCTGCTGAAGTGGATCGAGCAAAATTTGGAAGAACCGCTCTCCCTGTCTCGAGTTGCGCATCATGCCGCGATGAGTATGCGAACACTGAGTAGGCGCTTCAGTGAACAGGTAGGCCAATCGCCCGGTCAATGGATTGCAAGGGCACGAATAAGACGCGCCCAGCAATTGTTGGAAACCACGGCGCTCCCGATTGAGCAAGTGGCGGAGAGGGCAGGTTTCCGATCCGCATCGGTGCTACGGGAACACTTTGGCAAAATCGTTGGAACTCCACCACTCGCGTATCGCAACGCATTTAGAAGTCCTGAAATCGATCGAGCGCAGAAGAAATAGAACAACTTTGGACCGCAAATGATTCTAAGCGCACTGTTCCCTGCAGTGCGCACACACAAGCGTAAATTTAACATCTTGCAAAATTTCCAATGCACTCACGGACTCAACGAGTTCTGAGCGGAGTTGCATAACGTCACTGCGAAATGCTGGTCCCACCGTCTCCGACCTGATTGCCACGAATTCTGCGTCCATCGGAACAGTCAACGATTCACGTCTCTGGCTGGCTTGAATCCGCCATCTCTCAGCCGGTAAGCACCGACGGTTCTTAGCCGCGTGACCTTGTTCAATGGAAACCTCTCTCCTCGAAACTAGGCATAATGACCGGCCCTCACCCACCTGCCGTTGCTTTGTTTCATTGACGCCCAAACCACGTCAACTCTCGTGGTCTCGAGGGCCCTCGTTGTGCAGAATCCGCATCAGGAGGTCAGGATGCAGAGCGACAAGGAGATCTGGACCGAGCTTCCCGAACCGATGGGGGTACACTCACCGCGGACTATCGCTTCAGTTGCTGGAAACCGTTCTTAGCAGCGAAGACGGGAGGCCATCGATGGGATGTACCTCGGTTGCGAATTGATGCCCTGCCCCTCAAAGCCCAGGAAGTGTTCGCGCCGCAATATGCGGCGATGTGATGCAACCTCGTTTGACGGGCTCTTACATTGATGGGTGGGATCGCTATGGAATTTGGCGAGGACGGGGCGAAGTAACACTCGGCCTCAAGGCGCGCTTGACATATACCGACTGGGTCAAGATGCTTTACCTTCAATGCTGCGACTATAACCTAAAGGTTCACTTCCTTATCCTCCGAGGCGATCAATGGAATCACGAAAGCCTACGTCAGTAGATATCCCGATGTGTCTCAGACGAACCCGGTGACAGTGCAGCTTAAGATCGGACGAACGAAGGTATAGCCCAGGTCAAGACGGTCAGGGTTCGGTGATGAGATTTGCTGAGACGCGGGAGGATCGAAAGAAAAGAAGCTCTCGATGCGGCGAGGCGGGTTGCGTCGCGGTGCCTTTAACGCCTGGACACAATTTCGGCATCGTTGGAACATTGGGAAAAGGAGGGCACCAGCCGAGTAGGGCTGGAATCCTACTACACCGGAGCGGCTGGAGTACAACCCTTACCGGGATGTCTCAAGCCCCTACGTACTTGCTAGTGCGATGAGAGAGCAAAGATTGCTTCCCACGTGAGCCTATCTCTGAATCTGGAGAACCTCACCGACGTTCGCCAGACGCACTGGAACCCGCTGCTCTTGCCTTCACGGGAGGCCGATGGCCGCTGGACAGTGGATGCGTGGGCGCCATTGGACGCGCGCGTGATCAACGGAGGCGCTCGTTTCACGTTTTAGCTTGAACACGAGACGCGCCTCCAGAATGATCTCGTTCGGTTAGGCTGGAAGTCCGATGAAATTACATCTCCTGCTCTTCCTCGCTGCTCTGGGTCCGGTCTGCTTCCCGTCGTTCGCCGCTGGCCAGTCTGCGGCGGGCGCCTGTTCTCCCGTTCAGATCAGCCGCCCGCCTGTTTCGATCCATGTGCGCTGCGATGCGAAAGATCTTTGGGATTTAACCATCGCGGGCGCCGGCACGTATCGGTTTGCACCGGCACATCTGCCCCTGCGCTCAGGCCCGGTAAGCACCGCGTTCGCGGAGCTTCATGAATCTACGTCCACTCAGGAAGGCGAGATTGCGGTCTCCGGTCGCTTGCGTGCCTCTCCCGAGCTCATCTTTCGCATCGTATTCCAGCTAACGCCCGGCAGCCCGGTCGTGCGGTTCCGCTACGAGTTGCAGGCTTCGGCCCCTCACAAAAAGCAGGCCTTCGGCAAGGGCGGCCCACTCGAGTACCTTTCGGTTCCGGCGAACTTTACGAGAGCCCGCGAAGTGCAACTCGCCAATTTCGAGCGCCTGACCCACAGCTACAACCTGAGCGAAACCGACCTCACCGCTGCCGAACTCAGTGCGCGCAATAACACGATAGGGCCCATCGTCGCGCTCAGCGACGGCCAGCATAGCCTCGTCCTCAGTTACGAACACGGATCCACCGTTCCCGACGCATACCTCTCGTATTCCTTGCGTGACAACCGTATTCGTCTCTCCGCGGTCCAGGGAAATGTCTATCCCGGTCAGGTTATCGATGCTGCGCATCCGTGGCAGTCCATCTGGTTTGAAACCGGAGCCGTCGCCGGCCCGCTCGATGCTGTGGCGCCCGTGTTTCGCACATTTGTCCTGAACGGGATGGCGCCGCACTCCGACACCCGCAAGCCGTTGGTCTTTTACAACACATGGAACTACCAGGAGCGCCAGAAATGGTTTGCACATCGCGATTACCTTCAGTCGATCAACCTCGAACGTGCGCTCAAGGAGATTCAAGTCGCCCACCAGATCGGGATCGATGTGTACGTGCTCGATACTGGCTGGTACCGCGCGACGGGTGACTGGCAGGTCAGCAGCGAGCGCTTTCCTGACGGGCTGCAGCAGATCCGCCGGAAGCTCGAGACCTACGGAATGCGCCTGGGCCTCTGGTTCGGTCCCACCTCCGCTGCCGCTTCAAGCCGGGTCGTTCGTGATCACCCGGAGTGGCGCGCGTCCTGGAACGGCAAGGTGGCCGATCCGAATCCTGTATGGGGCACTGAGCCCTCGTATCAGATGTGCATGGTCAGTGGGTACAGTCACGCGTTCGCCCAGAAGGTGATTGAGGTGGCGCACGCGACGGGCGCAACATATTTCAAATGGGATGCGGTAGGGCAGCATGCATGCAACGATCCAAGCCACGATCACGGCACGGCGGCGAACACGCCCGAAGACCGCGACGAATCCTACGCCTTCCAGATGATTGGCCGGATGACGCAAGCGGCAGCGGAAATCTCCAGCGCCGTTCCCGGGGCCATTGTCGACATGGACGTAACGGAGTCCGGACGCGCCTTCGGACTCGGCTTCCTGGCCGCGGGAAAATTCTTCCTCGTCAACAACGGTCCATATCTCTTCGACTACGATTTGCCGATGGACAAGGAGAAGGACAACTGGAACCTGTTCTTTTATCCCGGGCCGGCACGCACATGGATCGCGCGCACGCCACTCATGTTGGATAAGTGGATCCCGTCAACGCTCCTTCTCACGCACTACTTCCCGGATGACCCAGCAAACCTTCAGGAACTGAACGTGGCTTCAATGATTCTGGGGCAGGACGGCATCTGGGGCGACCTCACTGCCATCTCCCCCGAGGGCATTGGCACGTTGGAGCGGCTCATCAGCCGCTACAAACAGGTACGCGACGACATGGCTTCCGCGAACCCCGTAGTCACGGGCGTTGTCAGTGGCAATCCCGAGATCCACGAGAAGATTGCCGCAAATGGGCGCGGCGCTCTGGTCCTGTTTGCAACCGAGCCCGGCACCTACGAGTACACAACTCACCACCCCGTCGCTTCCGAGCACTGGTGCAGCAACCCGGTAACGGTGCGCGCTGTCGGCCACGGCCGCGCTCACATCACCGTGCAGTTCGATGAACCCGGAGCGCGCATCGTCTATTTTGGAGTGGCAGAATAGG
>JASLEQ010000289.1 GCA_030151135.1 Candidatus Sulfotelmatobacter sp.
TGATAAGAACGGCAAGCGAGTCGGTGAGGGATATCTGGAAATCACCAACCTGGCCGCGGGACAAAAAGCGAAGATCCCTGTCACGGCTCATGCGATGAGTGCATTCGCGAGCATGGAATTGCAGCCCCAACATCTGCCCTCCGACGAGGCCGCCAAAGTCAAAATGCATATCAACAGCAAGCCAGCCGGGGCGTCAGTCAAAGTGGATTCGCAGGAATCCGGTGTGACCCCTGCAGTCGTCCCGATCCCGCTTGGCAAGCACACTGTTGAGTTGAGCAAAGAAGGTTACGCTACGGCGAGCACGCCGGTAGACGCGACAGATCCAGCCATGCCCGCCGGCATTGATGTTGAACTGATTCCGCTAACGACCGACACCATCGTCTTGCGCGACGGAACGGTGCTTATGGGGAATGTGACTTCGATGACCGAGAGCAGCCTCAGCATTACCGCGAAAGGAAAGTCCACCCGAGTGTCTCGCAGCAAAGTAGCCCGCATCGTACTCGCACAGCCCAGGTCGGCGTCGAAGACGCAGAGGAGTTTAAAAGCGAAGTAGCAATTCTTTGAGGGAAATTCGTCGGCAAGGATACACTTCGCGGGTTGGGTTATTTCGCCAGCAGAGCGACGCCGCCCGCCACCATCATTGCGGCGAGCCAACGCCGGCGGTCTACGTGTTCGCGCAAGAAAATCTTGGCCGCAAAGGCATTCCCGATGAATGTGAGGGATGCCGCGGCAGGCGCCACCAGGCTGACGTCTCCCCACGAGAGCGCAAACAGCAGGCTGAAAAATGCTATCGCCATCGCCGAAACTCCGATGAAGAAATTCGGCGTGGCAAAGATCCGTTGTATCACACGCCACAACCCGTGCTGCTCCAGCAGTTCGTGCACATCGCCGACCTGCTTCATCGCGCGCGACATCAGGACATCTCCAACCACCGAGAAGAACACGACAATCGCGATCCCGCTCCAGGTGTAGAGATGCTTCATTGATCCACTCCCATAAGCGGCACGCCGCCTTTTGGCAGGAGTGTATCGGACCCTTTGGGATGTGCCGTGACGCTCGGCCCTCCCGCAACAAATCCGACGCCGCCGGAGATCAGCATGATTCCAAACCAGCGCATCAGGCTGATGTGCTCGTGCAACGCAAAGCGGGCGACCAGCGCGAGCAGGACGTACCCCAGAGAGGTGGCTGGAAGCACGTAGGTCAGATCCGCCCACGACAGGGCGCTCATGTACGAAGAGAAAAACGCCAGCAATAGAACGATGCCCACCGCGACCCAGGGATTGAGGATGGCAAGCAGCAGTCCCTGCAGGTGGTGGATAGTGATGTGGCCGGTTTGCTTCATGCCGTGCGACAGCATGGTGTCGCCTGCCGCAGCAAAGACGCTCACCCCAGCCAGCACTAGATACTTGCGGAAGTTCACTCGAAAAGAATTCCTCAGCTTTGGTACAAGGTACTCAGTTCACTATCTCGTTCAGTTACTGAGTACTGAGTACCGAGTACCGAGTACTGAGTACCGGAATTTAATCCGTCATGGCGCTTGCAGGTTCAGACGGCGAGGACGAGGAGGCGCTCGCCGCATGCTTCTTCACCATCTTGTTGCGGGCCGCACGGAGCTTCAGGAAGGTCTTCGCTTCTTTATAGAGGCGCTTCCGTTCGCTGCTATCGAACGCCGCTTTTCTCAAGATGCGGAATACTGCCCTGGGACGGAAGTAGTATTCGTCGTAAAAACGGTGCACCGCCGAAAGGATGTCATCGGCCGGCAGTCCTGGATATTGGATGTGGGCCAACTGATGCCCGCCTTCGTCCACCATCTTGTTGTCGCCAACGATGAAGCCGTTCTTCACGGCATAGTCGTAAAGTTCGGTGCCAGGATAGGCGTGCGCCACTGAAACCTGGATCGTCTCGACGTCAAGCTCTTTGGCGAATGCGATCGTATTGTTGATCGTCTGGTGCGTCTCGCCCGGTAATCCGAGGATAAAGTCGCCGTGAACCACCAGCCCAAGCTTATGGCAATCCTTGGTAAACTGCCGCGCGCGCTCGACGGTCGCGCCCTTCTTAATGTTCTTCAGAATCTGCTGGTCGCCCGATTCGTAGCCGACGATCAGCAGGCGGCATCCAGCTTCTTTCATGGCTTTCAGCGTCTCGTAATCGGTGGTTACGCGCGATGTGCAAGACCACGTCAGTCCGAGCGGCTTCAGCTTCGCGCACAGTTCAATTGTCCGCGCCTTCTGGATGTTGAACGTATCGTCGTCGAAGAAGAATTCCTTTACTTCGGGCCACATCTGCTTGGCCTTCGCCATTTCCGCTGCAACGTCGTCGGACGAGCGTTTCCGCCACGGATGTCCGCTCAGTGTCTGCGGCCATAAGCAGAAGGTGCACTGCGCTGGGCATCCACGCGTCGTATAAAGCGAGACATACGGGTGCAGCAGGAACGGTACGTTATATCTGGTGACATCCAGATCGCGTTTATAGATCTCGGTTACGTGTGGCAGCGCGTCGAGAGCCTGGATCTGGGGCGCATCCGGATTATGTACAACCTTGTCGTCCTTCAGAAACGAAACGCCCGCAATTTCTGACAGCGGCTTGCCATTGGCAAAATCCACTACGGCGTAGTCAAATTCCTTGCGACAGACGAAATCGATCTCCGGACAGTCGCGCAGCGACTTCTCCGGCAGCACGCTGACATGCGGCCCAACAAACGCAATCTTAATGTTTGGGTTTTGTGCCTTGATCGCGCGCGCCAGGCGAATGTCGCCGGGAAATCCCGGCGTGGAGGTGAATAGCACCAGAAATTCATAATCCTTGGCGATGTGGATCGTCTCTTCCCCGCTGACGCGGTGAGGCGGCGCATCGAGCAGCCGCGATCCCTCCAGCATTCCCGCCGGATAAGCCAGCCACACGGGATACCAGAAGCTTTCGATTTCGCGGGTGGCGGGCCAACGGGAGCCAGCGCCCCCGTCGAAATTCTCAAACGATGGAGGATTTAGAAACAGAGTCTTTAAGGGCATATTTTAAGTGATACTTATTCTAACATTGGCACGGCTTCACACTTCTCCTGTGACCCGTACCCCCGCAGGTTCCCCGGTCATCCTGGATTTTGGCCTAAGTGTCTGATTTCACTCTACTAGGCCGGAACCCGGGTACAAACCACTGGGGATCGAACTCGTGATTGGATGCAGCGAACGGTCGCAGGGTGCGGCCAACGGGTTGTCTATTTCTCTAGGGTAGAACGCCTATTGCCCTTCGTTACTGCCGGGGACGCGGAAAGTCACGCCCCGGTCTTCGTTCGCTTTTTCGGTGGCCGGCACATCCAGGGCAGCCAATGCGATCTTCTGCGTGTGTCCCGGCGCAAAGTTCCACAGTGTAGTCCCCACTATGGCGTAGTTTTGAACTTCCTCGCGGTGTTGGTCACGGAACACCAGCACCGTTGGCGACATGATCGGCTGGGGTTGCGGATCCGACTGTTGCGGCGGAGGCTGAGAATACGCGTTACGCCCCGGACGCCGCGGCGCATAAGCATCCTGATCGCCGTCAGCTTGCTCCTGGTGCAGCATCTGCTGC
>JASLEQ010000311.1 GCA_030151135.1 Candidatus Sulfotelmatobacter sp.
GTCGTAAGCGCCAAGCTTGGTGGCGCGAACCGCCGTTTCAATATTGCCGTGCCCCGAGATCATCACTACTTCGGGCGGATTATCAAGGTCGCGAATCTTGGCTAGAGTTTCCATGCCGTCAATGCCGGGCAACCAGATGTCTAGAAGTACGACATCGAACTTGCTCTTTTTCAGCAAGTCGAGACCCGCCTCCCCGCTTTCTACCGAGGCGGCCGAGTAGCCTTCGTCTGTAAGAATACCCGCCAACGAATCGCGGATCCCGGCTTCGTCGTCAACAATAAGAATGTTATGCATGCCTGGAGAGGAGCGTGGGTTGGGCTGGCTCCTGCGCGAGCGGAAGTTCCACCACGAACCGCGAGCCAACTGGCTGATTCTCTTCTACGCGAATCGACCCATGGTGATCTTCTACAATCCGGCTCACAATCGCAAGTCCCAGGCCGGTTCCCCGTTTCTTCGTGGAGAAGTAGGGAAGAAAAAGTTTTTCCTTTAATTCGCGCGTGACTCCATGTCCCGTGTCAGCCACGACGATTTCCACGGCGTCACGGCTAGCCACGAGAGCCGTCGAAATCTCAATCTCTCGCACCACCGAGTTTTGCAGCGCCTCCGCCGCATTATCCACCAGATTTGCCAATGCTCGTCGGATCGAATCGTCGTCAGCCATGACTGCGGGCAAATCCGCAGCCAAAGATTTATGCAAACGGATCCCATCCAGCCGTCCATCGAACATCGTCAGAGCATTCTCGATGATCAGGTTGATGTCGGCTGGCTGCGGCTTAGCGACTGGAAAACGCGCTAGCGTAGAAAATTCGTCAACCAGACGGCGAACCGTGGCCACAGATCCGGCAATCGTTTCCGCGCAAGAGCGCAGAACTCCCATGGACGCGGGATCTCCGGGATTCGAACGGTCTAGGTGCCGCTGTATTCGTTCCGCGGACAGTGAGATCGGAGTGAGCGGGTTCTTGATCTCATGCGCCACCCGCCGCGCAACCTCCCGCCATGCTGCCTGTTTCTGCCCTTTCAACAAATCCGAGAGATCCTCGAGCACTACTACATACCCCATCCGCTCGCCCTCTCGCCGCTCCAGCGGGGCAATGGTCACGGCTACATTCAAAGAGCCATGGGTTAACGGAATCTCCATTTGGCTGGTGGTAATTCCCATGCGGTCCGCACGACGCAGTAGGGGTTCGATATCTTCAATCAACTCTGCCGGAAAGAAATCGGACAGATCTGCTCCCAGCGGAATTGGCGCTGGCTCCTCCGACCTTCCCTCCGGATGAAACATCCGCAGCAAAGCCTGGTTCGTGTGCGTAACTCGGCGTTTGGAGTCAAGTGAAAGCACCCCAGTCGGGATGCTTTCGAGAATCGTTTCCATCTGCTGCCGGCGCTGCTCAAGCTCTGTATTCGCCACTGCCAGGTCGCGCGTGGAGTTCTCGAGCTGATGCCGGTTGGCTTCGAGATCCTCAGCCATTCGATTGAACGATCGTATGAAGTCACCGATTTCGTCGGCCGAGCTGATATCGACACGGTAATCAAGGCGTCCGCGCGAAATCTCTTGCGTCGCTTCCGCCAGCGCCGCAAGTGGACGCGTCACCAGTTTCGCCAGGAACAGGGCTAACCACGTACTCACGAACAGAACAATCATCGTGATCAGTAGAAGTAACCCTATGTAGGTTTGCCGTACTCGTCGACGCTCACGGCTTAACTGGAAATACCGTTGTTGGCTGGCTTCGACCTGATGAACCGTCTGTGAGAAATCGCGCGGCAGAGGAATTGCAACGAGGATCATGCCTCCATTTGGAACAGCAGAACTACCTAGCGTGTAGTCAGTTTGTTGCCACGTGAATCGAGCCGCGCGCCCTGCGATGGCATCATCGATCGGCAAAAATCGTTTAAGGATCGGCCAGGATGCGGGGAGATTGAAACTAGCCTCCACATCGCCATCCTGCATAGCAACCGCAAACCCGCCTTGTAATGTGATTTCGTGCTGCTGAAATTGGCTGGCAACGCCCGCGAATCCGTGCCCCCCAAACGCCCGCTCGATCCCCGGTGACGCCGCCATCGATTTCGCTTCGGCGCGCGCATTTTGCTGCGCGTATTGGGTAAGCAACGTAACCATCGCCTGTGTGTCGGAATGCACCTCTTCGACCGGCGTCGAAAACCATTTGTCGATCGAGCGGTTCATTAGTCCGTAGGCGAACCAGTACATGACCATTACTGGCAGGAACGACAGCAGGAGCGCTCCGGCAACCATCCGAGTGCGAAACTTCGAGCCCAGCACCCCCATCCGTCGCTCCGCGAATAGTTTCAGTAAATTGCGGGCAAGAACGAACGTCAGGGCCACGAACAGCAGCGAAATTAATAGGGATAGCGCGTAGAAAACAATGGCTTGCTGGTTCGTCTCGGCGTCCAGGATCGTGTTATTAAATGCGGTCTGCGACGCCAGCACTACAAACAGGGCAATAACGGCGACGGCGAGCAGGATGATGACCTGCTTCCTGTCGTACCGCTTGGCTGGCCGCGTTGGAGCCGGAGCGTTCACCCGCATCATGGCGCGAACCGAATCAGCGCCTTAAGCGATTATAGATGCACGCAACTCAGCAAAGTCGCGAGCGCGCGGGTTATCGATGTATTGCCCGTGCCGATCTTAATGCCCCCAGCACCGCATCGTAGGCTGGTTTTGGCCTGTAGGATTTGTCAAACAGTAGGGCTGCCCCCCGTGCTCCGTGGGAGTGCGAACCGATCCACGACCACTCGTCTGTGAAGCCCCAGGTCTGAATTGCGGTGCAACCGCGATGCGCAAGGCACGTTGTTACGATGCGACCGTAAAGATCAGCCTGATTTTGTAGATATGCCTCCAAGGGTACCGAGCCTCCAAAAAGCGGAAGTGAAACATCCAGCTCTGTAATGTGAACTTGGAGTCCTAAATCAGTCAGACGACCAATATTCCGACCCAATGCTTCCGTATCGTAATCCGTCCCAGAGATGTGTAGCTGAAGCCCCACTCCGTCGATGGGCACGCCGTGACGCTTGAAATCTTTTACCATCGCGTAAACAGCGTCAGACTTCGCATTCAATCCCTCTGCCTCGGCTTCGTTATAAAAGAGTAGCGCCTGAGGATCCGCCTCATGCGCCCACCAGAACGCCTGCGCCACATAAGCCGTGCCTTTACCGGACATCCCGATGCCCGGCCGGTTATACCAGATAGAATCCTTCGTCTCGCCCTTTTCATTTAATGCCTCATTGACGACATCCCATGCGAATACCACGCCCGCATAGTGCTTCATCTCGGTTGTGATGTGCTCATGAAGCACCTCAGACAATTGCGCCGGGCTGAGGGATGCCTCCGTAAGCCATTTTGGATTGTCATGGTCCCACACCAGACAATGTCCGCGCACTTTCATTCCGTGCGTCTGGGCAAATTGCACAACCTCGTCGCCTTGCCGAAAATCAAATGAGCGATCATGACGGACGACCCACCATTTCATCGCGTCCTCGGGTTCCACCAGGTTGAATTCGCGAGCCAAAGTCGCAGAATAAGAAGGCTCCAGCAACAGTGACGGGCGCACAGCTGTCCCAATCAGCATCCCTGATTTTTCGGCTGTGACGCGCAAAGTGGCGGGGGACGGCGCCATCGCGCCAAAGAGCGCTAATAGGATGATCGGGTGTTTTCGTCCCATAAATGAGGGCAACGCTACTTTGTATCTTTATTCGCAGGCAGGAATCTTTGTAAAGGACATCCATCACATTTCAGCTTCGATTTCCCGCAATGGAATTTGCCCACCCCCACGATCAGCCCATGCATCTCGTTATAAACCTGGATCTGTGCCGTTCGATGGGCCCTGCTCATTGCAGACGGAGGATGCACGGTTCCCGGAAACCCTGATTCCAACGGAGCAACTGCCGCAGCAGGCTGGCGTTCATGCAATTCCGCCACAGATTCCAATGAACTCTCGAACAGGGCTCGAACTTCCTCGTAGTCAGCCTTCTCCGACACAATCCCATGTCGCTGCAGCACGCGTCGCGTGTAAGCGTCGACCACGAAGACCGGGTGATCTCCGGCGTACAGAAGTATGGAATCTGCCGTCTCCAGCCCGACACCGTTCAACGCAAGCAATTCTTCTCGTAATTTTTTCGTCGGCTGGGCGAACATCCTTTCCAGCGAGCTCCCATGTTGCTCGTCGAGGAAAGCGATAAACGTTTTGAGGCGCCGTGCCTTCTGTCGGAAATATCCAGATGGCCGAATCAGACGCTCCAGCCGAGAAATCTTCAGCGCTCGTATTCCATCCGTACTCAGCACCGCGGCACGCCGCAAATTTCCCATCGCGCGTTCCACATTCGTCCACGACGTGTTCTGCGTCAGATACGCCCCCACGATCACTTCGAACCGAGTCTCTGCCGGCCACCAATGCTGCGGGCCCCAGGCGTGATAAAGTGCCGCATAATACTCGCGTATCTCCCGCCGATCACGATCTGTAGAGTGCCGATCCATTCCTAATGGAAGTTTAACGTGATTCCGCTCACCGCTTCGCCGCCCTGCTGGAACTTACCGAAGTCCATGTACCAGGGCGGGCTTATCTCTCCCATTCCTCAACAAAAGCCCATTTTTGGCCCCTTTTCGCTGGAGAACTGCTTGGCTGAGGCAAGTCCAAGTACTTAAGTAAGTGGTGCAGTAATCCAGTTGCGTTGACAATTTATGTCAACGCGGCAGAGCTGCATTTCTCTCCCATGATGGGCTCCGCCGCGCCATGCCCCCTCAAGAGCGAGGCATCGTTCCATTTACGTGGTCAGGAGATCTGCGTATGTCGCAACGGCTGGGTGATCTTCTCGTCAAAGAGAAAATCATCACACCAGAGCAGTTGGAACAAGCGAATAAGGTGCAGAAGGAGCAAAGCTGCCGCCTGGGCTCCGCCTTGGTGAAGCTCGGCTTTCTCACCGATGAAGATGTCACCAACTTCCTTTCGCGCCAATATGGCGTTCCCGCGATCAATCTTTCGTACTTCGAGATTGATCCGGCCGTCGTCAAGCTGATTCCGTTTGAAACTGCCAAGCGATACCAGATCCTTCCTCTGAGCCGCGTAGGCGCTTCGCTCACCATCGCCATGGTCGATCCGACCAACGTCTTCGCCATGGACGATATCAAGTTCATGACCGGCTTCAACATCGAGCCGGTGGTCGCTTCCGAAAGTTCGATTCTGAGTGGTATCGACAAGGCTTACGGTTCGACCAAGGAAGAAGACCTTGAGTCCGTCATGCAGTCGATGTCGGAGTTGAGCGACGAAGACGTCGAACTGCAAGCGGAACAGCAAGAAATTGGCCTCTCCGAACTGGAGAAGGCAGCCGACGAAGCCCCCGTTGTCAAGCTGGTAAACGTCATCCTGGGCGATGCCGTGAAAAGAGGCGCCAGCGACATTCACATCGAGCCGTACGAAAAAGAGTTCCGCGTCCGCTTCCGTATCGATGGTGTGCTGCAGTCGATCATGTCGCCTCCCATGAAACTGAAAGACGCTATCACCTCGCGTCTCAAGATCATGTCGAAGCTTGACATCAGTGAAAAGCGCCTTCCACAAGACGGCCGCATCATGCTGAAAATGAATGTCGGCGGCCGTAAGAAACAACTCGACTTCCGTGTCAGCACTCTGCCCGTTCTGTGGGGCGAAAAAATCGTGCTCCGGTTGCTCGACAAAGAGAACCTGCGGCTCGACATGACCAAGCTCGGTTTCGAGCCTGAATCGCTCGTGAAATTCGAAAAAGCCATCCTGAAGCCCTACGGCATGGTGCTGGTCACGGGGCCCACCGGATCAGGCAAAACCAACACGCTCTACTCTTCGATCTCCACGTTGAACAAGCCTGATACGAACATTATGACCGCGGAAGACCCGGTCGAGTTTCAGTTGCAAGGCGTCAACCAGGTACAGATGAAGGAGCAGATCGGACTGAACTTTGCCGCTGCTCTTCGATCGTTCTTGCGGCAGGACCCCAACATCATCCTGGTCGGCGAAATTCGAGACTTTGAAACGGCGGAAATCGCGATCAAGGCCGCCCTCACAGGACACTTGGTTCTTTCCACGCTGCACACCAACGGTGCCCCGGAAACAATCACCCGTCTGATGAACATGGGTATTGAGCCATTCCTGGTGGCGACGTCAGTTCATCTGATCTGCGCGCAGCGCCTTGTGCGCCGCATTTGTAAGGACTGCATTGAGCCAATCGATGTCCCTCCGCAGACTCTGATCGATGCCGGTTTCACCCCAGAGGAATCGAAGACGGTCAAAATTCAAAAAGGCAAAGGCTGCACCGTCTGCAACAACACCGGTTACAAGGGCCGTTGTGGTTTGTATGAAGTCATGGAGGTTGATGACGAGGTCCGCGAACTGGTTCTGGTCGGCGCTTCCGCGGTCGAGTTGAAAAAGAAAGCTATCGAACAGGGAATGATTACCCTGCGGCGGAGCGGCCTTATCAAGGTTGCGGCAGGCATGACTACGCTGGAAGAAGTTGCACGCGAAACGATTCACTAAGAACTATCGACGAATTCGAAGATTTTGAAGGAAAGAGGAACTTTGCCATGGGTTTGTCGTTAAGCGATCTGCTCAAACGAATGCTGGAGATGAACGGCAGCGATCTGCACATCACCACCAACTCCCCGCCGCAAATCCGCGTGCACGGCCACCTCGTGCCTCTCGACCTGCCACAGATGACCCCGGCCGAGACCAAGCAGCTGGCTTACAGTGTGATGACGGACTCGCAAAAGCATCGATTCGAAGAAAGCCTGGAGCTCGACTTTTCGTTCGGATTGAAAGGCTTGGCTCGATTTCGTGCGAACGTATTCAACCAGCGCGGCGCCACGGCTGCTGTCTTCCGTCTCATTCCGTTTGAGATCAAGTCCTTCAACCAGCTCGGCCTTCCGACCGTCGTCAGCAAGATGTGCGACAAGCCTCGCGGTCTCGTCCTCGTCACTGGACCAACCGGATCCGGAAAGTCGACCACCCTCGCCGCCATGATCGACAAGATCAACAGCGAGCGCCACGATCACATTCTGACGATCGAAGACCCGATCGAGTTCGTGCACATGAACAAGAACTGCGTCGTGAACCAGCGCGAGCTTCACGCTGATACGAAGAGCTTTACTGACGCTCTGCGCGCTGCGCTTCGAGAAGATCCAGACGTCGTGCTGATCGGAGAAATGCGTGACTTGGAAACCATCGAGTCCGCGCTTCGAATCGCCGAAACCGGTCACTTGACCTTCGGCACCCTGCACACGAACTCCGCAACTTCCACGATCAACCGTATCATCGACGTTTTTCCGGCCCATCAACAGCCGCAAATTCGCGCACAGCTTTCGCTGGTCCTCGAAGGCATCATGTGCCAAAGCCTTGTGCCTAAGACCGATGGCAAGGGTCGCGCCATGATCATGGAAGTGCTCGTGCCCAACGCGGCCGTGCGTAACCTGATCCGCGAAGACAAGATTCACCAGATTTACTCGTCCATGCAATCCGGACAGGAAAAGTTCGGCATGCAGACGTTCAACCAGTCGCTGGCCACCGCTTATTTCCAAAAACAGATTTCGTTGGAAACTGCTCTGGCTCGCTCCAGCAACGTCGACGAATTGCAGGAAATGATCAACCGCGGCGCCAGCCTGTTGACCCGTCCCACTGCGGGCGGATCGTCGCTGGCCCGTGGAGCGGCCACTTCCAAGCACTAGTCAGCTTGGGAATCCGCCTGCCAGTGAGATGGATAGCACAGAGCAAGGGACGTCAGTGAGGAGAAGCTAAACCATGCCAGTTTTTACTTTTTCCGGAAAAGACGCATCAGGACAGAAAATATCGGGCGAGCGCATCGCAGCCAACAAGCAGTCGTTGGCTCAGGCATTGCGGCGCGAGCGCATTACTCCAGGCGCCATTCGCGAAAAGGGCAAGGAATTCTCCATGCCTACTTTCGGATCCGGCTCGGTCAAGACCAAGGACATTGCGATCTTCTTCCGCCAGTTCTCCGTCATGATCGACGCTGGCCTGCCGCTGGTCCAGTGTCTGGAAATTTTGGCGGCCAATCAGGAAAATCCCTCCTTCCAGAAAACCCTCACCGGTGTCCGGACCACCGTTGAAGGCGGCGCCACGTTGGCCAATGCCATGCGTCAGTATCCGGTCGTTTTCGACGACCTCACCACGAACATGATCGAAGCCGGCGAAACCGGCGGTATTCTCGACGTCATCCTGCAACGCCTGGCGGTTTACGTAGAAAAAGCTGTCCGCTTGCGGGCCGCCGTGAAGTCGGCGTTGATCTATCCTGTCGCTGTCGTTGGCATGGCCGTTTTGATCGTCGGTGCCCTGCTCAAGTGGGTCGTCCCGATTTTCGCCAATCTGTTTGCCGGTCTCGGCGTCTCTCTCCCTCTTCCCACCCGTATTACGATCGGGCTGAGCGCCTTCGTGCAAACCTTCTGGTGGGTCATCTTCGCCGGTGGAATTGGTTCGTGGTTCGGCGTCAAACAGATACGCAAGGATCCGCGAGGAAAGTATTATTTCGACAAGATGCTGCTCCACCTGCCGGTCGTGGGCTCGCTCCTGCGTAAGATCGCTGTAGGCCGCTTTACTCGTACGCTCGGCACTTTGATCACGTCGGGCGTTCCGATCCTTGAAGGCTTGAGTATCACTGCAAGAACGTCCGGCAACGCCGTACTGGAAGAAGCTCTGATGAAAGTTCGCAAAGCGATCGAAGAAGGCCGCACCATCGTCGATCCACTGCGCGAATGCGGCGTGTTTCCCAACATGGTGACGCAGATGATCGGAGTCGGCGAAGCTACCGGCGCAATGGACTCCATGCTGCAGAAGATCGCTGACTTCTACGAAGAAGAAGTCGACGCCGCCACGAAAGATATGTTGGCCATGCTCGAACCGGTCATCATCGGCATCCTCGGTGTCAGCATCGGCGGCATCGTGGTCTCGCTCTACATGCCACTGTTCGCCATGATCGCCAAACTGGCTGGATAAAAGCAGGTTTCGCAGTGGAAAGGTTTCAAAGCTTCAGGCTGAAATGGCCGGATGATTTGAAACCTTGAAACTTTGAAGCTTTGGAAACCTTGGGTCTTAGATGCAATCGACGTTTGATGAGCGAAATTGGCTGGTCTGGCTGGTCCGGGTCCGCATCTTCATCCTGACACTGCTGCTTGCTATTGAACTGGCAATCGCGGAGTTCAGTCCCGCCCCCATGCCATGGCGGCTTTTTCTCACCACCATCCTCTTCTGGTATAGCCTGTCTCTTTTTTACGTATTGTTGCTTTCGTTCTGGCAAGAACACCGCCTGCAGGCCACGTTGCAGGTTCTCACCGACGTAATTCTGGTCACTCTCGTTGTCCATGAAACTGGCGGGTGGGATAGCTCACTCAACTTCCTTTATCCACTCGTCATCATCGTTGCCACCGTGCTGCTGCCAAGAATGTGGGCGGGCTTGACCGCAGCGCTTGCCTTCATCCTTTACGGGAGTGTGCTGGAACTCAACTACTACGGCGTCATTAAGTCTTATTGCACCACGCATCCGGGACTTAAGGCGCTGCAAGCCATTATTTTCGTTAACCTCTTTGCCTTCCTGGCTGTGGCTTACCTGGCAGGTTTGCTCATTGCAAAACTGCGCCAGGTGGGCGTCCAGTTAAAAGACGCCAGCGGTGCTCTCGAGAGTCTCCAGGTTCTGCACGAAAACATCGTGCACTCCATCAGCAGCGGGCTGATCACGACCGGCCTCGATGGCCGCATCACGCTCGTGAATCCAGCTGCGCAGAAGCTTCTGGAGTGTAGTCCTGCCCAGCTCATCGGGACTCCCGTCAGCCAGCTTTTTCTGGACCCGCTTCCGGTCGCAAGTCCGCAGCGAGCCGAGGCGCATGCCGAGATTCGTTTCGATCCACCCACGAAATTCCGCAAAACCCTGCGTGTGCGCGTGACAGCCCTCACCGTCCCCGAACGCGGGGACCTGGGCTACGTTTACGCTTTCGACGACCTCACCGAAATTCGACGCCTCGAGCGCGAAGTTCGCATGCAGGACCGACTCGCGGCTGTTGGCCGCTTGGCCGCTGCGATCGCCCATGAAATCCGGAACCCTCTCACCTCGATCGCTGGGTCCGTCAGTATGCTCTCTGGCGTACCGGAGATGAATGAAGATCACCGTCGTCTGCTCGATATCGTGACCCGCGAGTCCCAGCGCCTCAATGCCATCATCACCGACTTCCTTGCCTATTCGCGCCCGAAACAATACCGCTTCGACCAGGTCGACCTCATCCAGCTCGTTGAAGACACCCTGACGTTGATGGATCATCGGATGACCGCCGAGAATACGGGAATCACCATTCATCGCAAGTTCGCAGCAAACCGCGCGCTGGTGATTGCCGACGGCGACAAGCTAAAACAGGTCTTCTGGAACCTTTGCGAAAATGCCGTTCGCGCCATGAAAAACGGAGGTACGCTCACAGCGGCCCTCGAAGCCTTTAAAGACGAGTGGCAGATATCGTTCATCGACACCGGTACCGGCATGACCCCCCAGCAAATTGAAAAGATCTTTGAACCGTTCCAGTCCAATTTCGAGGGGGGCACCGGCCTCGGGTTGGCCATCGTGTATCAGATCGTCCAGGCGCATGAGGGCAAGGTTTGGGCTCGATCCAAACCGGGGCAGGGAACCACGTTCATCCTGCGTCTCCATCGGCTCGATGCCGACCAGTCGGCACCAGATCAGCGGAAAAATTCCGAAATCGGGAATACTGCCTTCAAATTGCCTCTGGCAGCTGCAGCGGCGGGAGGGGGTGCTCGTGGCTAACATCCTTGTTTGCGACGACGAGCGCTCTATCTGCGAAATGCTCGACATCTCCCTCCGACGGGAAGGCCACAAGGTCGAAACGGTTCAGTCCGGGCAGGCCGCCAAAAGCAAAATCGACGGCGCCCTCTATGACGTCATCATCACCGACATTAAAATGCCGAATATCGACGGCATTGAAGTCCTCCGCCACGCTCACAAAATATCGCCTGACTCTGCTGTGATCCTGATCACTGCAGTCGACGACTACGAAGCCGCCGTCGAAGCCGTCAAGGCGGGAGGCGCCTCCGATTACATTCGCAAGAACCCGGGCTTGGTCGATGAAATTAAATTAGCCATTAACCGTGTCCTCGAAAAATTGGTTTTAAGCAAGCAGAACTTCGCTTTCCGTCGCGACGCCGCGACCCGTAATTCGCTCGACAACATCATCGGTTCCAGCCCGGCCATGGAGAAGCTCAAGCAGACCGTCCGCACGGTCGCATCCACCGCAAGCACGGTCTTGATCCATGGGGAGAGCGGGACTGGCAAAGAACTTGTGGCCCGCGCCGTCCACGTCTGCTCGCCACGTGCTACCGATGCCTTTGTTTCTGTGAACTGCGGCGCGTTTCCCGAAACCCTGCTCGAAAGTGAACTCTTTGGCTACGTGAAGGGGGCCTTCACCGGCGCGAATCAGAACAAGCGCGGCCTCTTTGAAGTTGCCGATGGCGGAACGATCTTTCTCGACGAAATCAGTGAGATGACACTCGCCATGCAGGTAAAGCTTTTGCGCGTACTGCAGGAACGGAGCGTCCGTCCGGTCGGTGGAACCAGCGAAATCGCCATCGACGTTCGTGTCATCGCCGCTACCAATCGCGACCTCGATAAGGCGGTCGCTGAAAATCTGTTCCGCGAAGACCTGTATTATCGCCTGAATGTAATTCCCATTCGCGTGCCGCCACTTCGCGAGCGCCGCGAAGACATTCCGCTTCTCGCGAATCATTTCCTCAAGAAGTATGCTACCGCCGCGGGACGCAGTATCCTGCGGGTTCATCCGGGATCTTTGGAAGCCTCGTGCGGCTACGAATGGCCGGGCAATGTCCGCCAGCTCGAAAACACGGTCGAGCGTGCCGTGGCCCTGGAGATGACCGATGAATTGCACGTCGAGATTCCCGCAGAACGCCCCAAGGCCCGCGCAGCGGCCGCGGCCGCAAACGGTTCCGGATTGCCCGAAGTGGGCGGCGAGTTAACTTTGCCCGACGGTTTCGGCATGGAAAGTTACGTGGCGGGCATCGAGCGCTCTCTGCTACAAAACGCACTCAATCAGAGTGGCGGCGTCCAGACTAAAGCTGCGGATGTTCTCGGGATTTCCTATCGCTCTTTCCGCCATCTGATGAAGAAGTACGGCCTCTAGAATTTCTTCCAACCGGTTGTGGAAATCGTATGTAGCCGCATCGCTTAGGACCATAGTGCTAGGGCCAATCGTGTAAATTGTGCCAACGTTGGCTGTACGGCGGGAATTTTCGTCTAAGGTTTTCGCCCTATGAACTTCGGAATAGCTCGTGGGGCTTAAGCCCCCTCTGGAAAACTGGGCTTCCTGATGGATTCGCTCAAGTCAATCGGTTCCCGACATTGGTCCCGCCATAACAAATAACTTTCTTAGTAGGTCCACTAAGTTCACGGCTCGTGCGTGCTTTGGCGTGTGTTTTGACAACCTTCAGAGCGCCGAATGTCGCCGTTCTGAACCTCCGCCGCAAAACGTTCCGATTTTGGGAAACAATTGCCTCCCTCGCAAGTCCCTGTGGAAAAGACTCTTGCATGGCTGGTCCCCTGAAACGCCCACTATGGCAACGTGGATGCTATGGGAACTGGTAATTAAGGCCGCGCACCTCATCGGTGAGGCAAATCCAGAAAAGGGGAGGATGGGATGAAAGAGCAGACTGTTCGGCTCGGTCCACGCGAACAGCAGATCGT
>JASLEQ010000317.1 GCA_030151135.1 Candidatus Sulfotelmatobacter sp.
CTTCTTCCAATATGCAGCCGAGTTGGGGCTCGTCGAAAAGCCGCCGGAACTGCGATTCCTCGTCGCACGAACCTCGCTCGCCAAGAGGTGAGCTCTCGAAATCCCCTGTAAATTCCTGCAAAGCCGTAGTCGAGCTACCCAATTCCTGCTTCTAAGTGAGTGGCAGGACCGATGCTTCTTCTTTTATCCAGCTCGCATGCGCTCATGCACTGGCTTCACCGTTTGGGTGGGCCGGGCCTCATTTTGCTTGCCCAGGTTGATAACTCACCGATTCCGGTTCCGGGCAGCATGGATGTGCTCCTGATCATTCTGTGCAGCTCGCGAAAAGATCTTTGGCTGTATTACGCCGCCATGGCCCTGGTTGGATCCATCATTGCCGGGTTCATGACCTATCGTCTGAGCAAAAAAGGCGGAAAAGAAACCCTCGAAAAACGTTTGGGGGAGCAGCGCGCAAAAAAGGTTTACTCGATTTTCGAGAAATACGGTTTTCTTTCTATCTTCCTCGGGGCGATGGCGCCCCCACCCGTGCCCATGTCGGCGTTCCTCATGGCTGCTGGAGCCATGCAGTATCCGCTGAAAAAGTTTCTCGCCGCGCTCACACTAGGACGTGCGATACGCTACACGCTCCTGGCTTACCTCGCGTCACTCTACGGCCATGCGATTATCCGCGGTATGTATCGCTACTATGAGCCGCTATTGATTGTCTTGATCGCTCTGGCGGTTATCGGCGCGCTCGTTGGGCTTTACTACTGGCGGCGGCACAAGAAACAGGCAAGGAAGTCCAAGAAGTCGCGAACCGCTCCCATGGCAGCGTAGCGCTACTGTCGAGGAGCGTAGTATCCCTTGCGCGCCCTGACCTTGTACTTCTTGTTATCCGCCTGAATATCGATGGAGCGATAGCGTCCGTCGTGCTTGAAGTCGGCCGGCATGTACGAAACCGCGTACTGGCTTCGCAATTCATCCTGGATCTCCGAAAAGGCGTTGGCTACATCGGAAATTTTGAAAGGGAAGAATGCTCGCCCGCCGGTCGCCTCGGCAAAGCGCTCGAGGACTTTGTCACCGCGCAGCTTGATGCCGCTGGTGTTGGTCGAGATCGTATAGATGATGACCTCGGCTCGCTGCGCCATCTCGACGGCTTCTTCGCGCGTGACGCGGCTCTGGTTATCTTCACCGTCGCTGAGCAGGATGATCGCCTTGCGGGTTGCTACTCCGGCGTTTTCCTTCATCAACTTGTCGCGACACGCGTAGTAGATCGCGTCGTACATCGCCGTCCCACCGCCGGGCCGCAGCATGCGTACGCCTTTGCCGAGGAGATCGGTGTCGTCGGTAAAATCCTGCGTCACCTCCGCAGTGGTATCGAATCCGATCACAAAGGCTTTATCGGAGCGCGGACGGATGATTTGGTTCAGGAATTCAATGGCCGATTCCTGCTCGAATTTAAAGCGATCACGCACCGAGTTGCTGGCATCGATGAGCAATCCCACCCGCAGGGGCAAATTGGTTTCCCGCCGGAAAGAGTTCACGTGGGCGACGGGCTTACCGTCGTCCACAAACTTGAAATCAGGCTGCTGCAGATCTTTTACGAAGTGGTTGCGCTTGTCCGTCACAGTGAAAATGACGTTCACTTCGTTCACGCCCACCTTGATGGTCGGGATGTCGGCGTCCACCGGTGCGCTGTTGTCGTCTTTGGACTGCTGCGCGGCAGGCTTGCTCGGTTGAATCGCCGGAGGGGGATCCTTCGGAATGGCAGGCAAACTGTTGCCCGGTGGGGACCCTGTGCTCGGCGAAGACGACTGCGTCTGAGTCTGCTGCTGTTGTTGTTGCTGCTGCAAAGTCGCAGAGGGAGCTGACGGCAGATCCGCAGGTTGTTGCGCGGACGCAAAAACTACCGCCCCGAAAGTGACAAACCACAAGCTGAGCTTCATTCGTTCAGGCCATTATATGCTGACGAGTTGCCCTTTCCGCGTGACAACCAATGCACGTTCGTCTTAGTCCAACCGCGGCGCTGGATGTCGAAGTTCCTCCAGGAACTGCTCCAACTCGGCGGGCATAAAACGCGTGAACGACAACGGTTGGTTGCTGCGTGGCTGGTAAAACTCAATTGTCTCCGCGTGAAGAAAGTTACGGTCAAGCGACGGTCGTTTGGATGGAATGCCTTTTAGAGCCTTCGTGACCCGCAGCTCGCCCGGGGCTCCGTATAAGGCGTCGCCCACCACCGGATGGCCAATGCTCGCCAAGTGCACGCGGATCTGGTGCGTTCTTCCAGTCTCGATCCTGACGGTAACCAGCGCGAATTTGCCGTAGGGGGATTCGATCTTATCCACCACCTCGTAGTGGCTGACTGCGCTGCGTCCGCCCGATCCGCGGGTCGTCATACGGGTGCGGCGGGAGGCGTCGCGCGCAATTGGCGCATTGATGGTTCCCTTGGCTTTCTTCGGCCATCCGTGCACCAGCGCAATGTATTTCTTGTGCACGCGGCGGGAAGAAAATTGCTCGGCCAGTTTTCTGTGCGCAATATCATTTTTCGCCACGACAATCAGGCCACTGGTTTCCTTGTCGAGGCGGTGCACGATGCCGGGACGCAAATTTCCGCCCACGTCTGATAGTGCGGCGAAACGATGCAACAGGGCGTTCACCAAGGTGCCGCGATTGCGCGCATCTTCGGTCGATCCGGCGCCGGCGTGCACCATCATCCCCGCGGACTTATTCACCACCGCGAGATCGTCGTCTTCGTAAACCACATCGAGTGGGATCTCCTCCGGAATCGCCCGCAGCGGAGGCGGGTGATATTCGCCGACAACCTCGACAGTTTCACAACCGCGAAGTTTGTAAGAAGGCTTCGATGCTTTGCCATCCACCAGCACCTTCGCGTCGTCGATCAGCGCTTGCACACGGGCACGCGAGACATCCGGAAGATGCGCGACGAGAAAGTGGTCGAGACGCTTCTGCGCATCGTCGGAGTCGACATGGAACGCCTGTGGAGCTTGGGTCATCTGCGGTCGTGAGAATTATGTCAGATGGCGCGCTTCTCATCGCAACAGCGGAGTCACAGAAATGCGGGACTATCGCGCCGTTGCCAACTGCGCTTGCTTGCGAAGAGGTACCCGACGCAGCCAGATGATGGTTCCCGCAATGACCATTGCCAGAGCAATGCCCTGCGTCTCTGTCATCCACGTGCCAAACAACTGCCCACGGCCGGGGTCCCCCCGCAGGAATTCAAGGAAGAAGCGGGCGACACCGTAGATGAACATATATGCGCCCACCACCTGGCCTTCGAACTTCTTGTGCTTCAACATCCAGTAGAGGATTGCGAAATTCAGCAGCTCGACGATCATCTCGTAGAGCTGTGTCGGATGGACGTGCACGCCAAGCGGTACTCCGCCAATTTCATTGGCTAGCGGA
>JASLEQ010000354.1 GCA_030151135.1 Candidatus Sulfotelmatobacter sp.
GCATCTCGAACTTCCGGATATTTTGTGACCATGGCTTTCATGATAGCGACATTGTCCTGGTAGGCCTGGTTCGTGTTGCTGACGTCCGCAGATTGGTAACGGACGATCAGGTCGAGATCTGTTCCCACCACTTCAGGAAAAACCGCGCTAAGTTTGTATGAGGTCGTTCCGGCCATCAGGTCGGTGGTTTTGCCGCCTGCGGGCAGGTCCGAGGGCTGCGCGGCCTGGCATTCGTCGAAGAGCTTGTCCGTGGCCAGCGTGCTCATGAAAGGCAGCGGTGCGATCAGGCTGCGGGCCTCAAGACAATAGAACCAGGCATCGTGCGTCTGTCCTTTGGCTTTGTACTGACGTGACTGGTTCAGAAACCAATCGCTGTCGTGTCCGCCAATCTGGGCGGGCTTGATGTAGAGACCGCCAAGTTTCCAGTCATTGCCGATCTGCTGCAAGATTTCAGAGAACATGGTGCGAGCTTTCGACGAGCTGCCGTCAAGCAGCACGACGGCATATTTCGCGGGCGGAAGATTGCTCAGATAGAAGGCTGCACTGTTGGTGGTCTGTCCATTTCGGTTAAAGACGCCGCAGTAGAACTCGTCCCTTCCGTTCGGATCGGATTGCTGATTGTCCAGCAGGAACGTGTTCTTGACGGTGGACTGAGCACCGGAGAGATCGGGCTGGCGTTCCTTGAGAAGAGCTTCGATGCCGCTGAAATCCGACGAAAGGCTCGGGATGGAATTTTGCCGCAGCGAAGCAACGTCGTCTTTGGCTGCCATGTCAAAATAGCGCTGGCCCGCGTTTGTGATCGCGGTCCGGGTGGCAGCGTCCATGTCGGCGGAAATTTGGCAAGTCTGTGCCTGCATCGTTTGAGCCAGCAGGATCAAAAGTGAGACGCCGAGGCACAAAACAACGAAATTGAAGCGGAGCGGAGTGGGTTTCATTGTGATTACCTTTTGCGCTCAAGGGTTTGCCGGAATAGACACTCCGGCCAAGCCTGAGAATGCCATACTTAAGATTTGAAGCGGACCCAAATGGTTGACTCCAATCCTCGGGCTCAGCCGATCTTCGGTCGATAGGGCATCCGAAATAGACGCAAGAGTATGAGTTTCCAACGTTCTAGCCGACGGGGATCTACGCGAGGGCGTCCACGCTTCACAGTGCTAAAATCCAAGGAAGGCGTGCCCCACGGAATTTTCCGATTAGATTCATTCAGTTGTGGCTGAGAGGAGTCGGTATGAATGCAAAATTTACAGGTAAACAGTTTGGCAGTCTGCTGCTCTCCGGAGCACTCCTCTACGGCCTGCCATTCGCCATGGCGTCGCCTACTCAGACTCAGAGCCACAGGAAGTCAATAAAGAAAGCTCCGCTCCCTCCGCTACCTTCAGGGCCTACCGGACCCGTGCAGCAAATTCCGCTGGATTCGATTGCCGCAGTTCCGCCGCAAGTGACGTACGAGAACAGTGAGTTGACGATTGTAGCCCCGAACTCCACCCTGGCGGACATTCTGCGGGCGGTGAAGAAACTTACCGGCGCGGAGATCGATGTCCCCGCGGCACCGGAGCGTGTGGTTACGCGTTTGGGACCCGGTCCGGCGCGCGATGTTGTTGCCGAACTGCTGAATGGATCCCGCTTCAATTACGTACTGCTGGGAACGCCAGATAATTTGTCAGCGCTGTCGCGTGTTGTTCTCGTCGCGAAGAGCGGGAATCAGGAAGTGACTCCAAATCCTGCGGCGGTCGCGCAGCAGACACCAGTTCCACCGCAGCAACAGCCTCCGCAGGCTTTCGGACAACCTGGCGAGGCGCAGCCTGAAGCGGCCGAGATGCCGGAGCAACCGGAAGAGACGGCGCCGAACGAGGAAACTCCTGATCAGGCTGGAAATGGAGCGGAGGCAGAACAGACGCCGGATAATCCAGGCGTGAAGACGCCGCAACAAATGCTGCAAGAGATGCAGCAGCGGCAAATGCAGTTACAGCAGCAACAGCCAAACGGGCAACCGCCGATTCCTGGATCAGGTATGCCGCCGCACCCGCCTCAGGAACCCTAGGCTACGGGCCATTTGCGCCAGTTGTATCTGGAGAATGAAGGCCTACGTGCGCGCTGAGGCTCGCATCGGTTGAGCCAGAGATTCTCTGAAGCAGTTCCCAGTCCCGCGCGACTTCGCTCTCAGTGATGCTGCGAGGAGAGCGCCGCAACTCCGATTCCAAGCGCGCTTCCAGCAGCTGCCGTACAAGCTGTGGCGGCGCATCGCTGCTCAACAGGTTTTCGGGAGAGATGCCCACATCCACGACACGTTCACCTGCTGAGACGCGCAGGACTGGGTGCCCATCTTCGTCAACGGCCACCTTGGCGTGCGACTGCACCCGCGCCCAATCCCTCTGAACTTTCCTCTGACCTTCTTCGGGGTACGCACCAGCCAAGAAATGTTTCAATTCAGTCTGGTAGGCGCGCAGATCTTCACGATTGACGGGCGCTGCAGGCTCACTGCCGACGACGTAAACCATGGCATCGCGAGCTGGATCAAAATGGCTGGCTCCAGTTCCGACATAGACGGCGGCAACGCATCCGGCAAAGATCGGGCTTACCACGGCGCTCGGAACGATGTATTTCTTCGACGTAAAGAACGCGTCGACGACGCCGTGCACCGTTGTGCTGCGCGGCATACTTCCTGGCACTTGCGGCATCACGATGCGCGAGAAGCGAACCTCAGGATGATGCGCGCTGTACTTGATCAGCATCTTCGCCATCTGCTTGGGAGTGGTGATTCCCACGTCGGCGACGACACTGCGGTGCAGAGCATGCGGGTAATAGAAATTAATAATGGACTTGGCGAAGTCGGCGCAGTTTTCAGAGACGGTATGAAAGTGCGAGACGTTCGCGGATTCATTCAGTTTCTTGATCAGTGCAAGGTCCTGCTCAGGGGTGGTCTCGATTTCAAATCCATAGACCGTGCGATCGTAAGAGGTTCCGACAAGCTCGTACCAATTTCCGCCCGGAGCTCCGCCGTCTTTGAGATCTGGAGCGAGGTCTTCGAGGTATGTGCGACGATACCGGTCGCGCAGGAAGGCGGTCATCTTCGCGTCAGCGAAGAGAGGAACATCTTCAGGACGGTCGACCGCATAGAGGTACGGAATCAGCGGAATGGCGACCCAGTCATACTTCGCGATTCCGTCGTAGCGGCTGATGACCACTCCGGTTTCGCCGGGCGCGCAGGGCCGCAGGCTAAGTGGAGTTTCGGCGCAGACGCCGGACAGGTAAACCGCGACGTGTCCAGTGGCGCTGAAGAAGCCCAATTTCCCGTACGGTTCTTCAAGAAGCAGAGTTGCCGAAGCACTGGCTAGTCCGGAGCACGCAAGCACGATCAGAAGCACCGAAAACAGTACTTGCCGAGCGAGCCGTGCGGGGCTGGAGAAAAAAGTCACTTCGGTACTCCTGAGTGTAACCTGCTTAAGTGTGAACCCTTTAGCGGAAGATTAGTTGCTGTTTAGCGAAAAAACCAGTTACTGAAGTTCGTCAGACATGGGCGAACAACAGGAGAATATCAAGCGAAAGTTACAGGATGATGACACCGCTATCTCGCGGACTCCTTTAGTTTTGCGACCGCCCAGCTGGCACTCTCGCTTACGACTGGATCTGGGTCAGATGCAAGTTTTTCGAGCGTGGGCAGAAAATCTCGCCGGCCACTATTCCCCATAGAGATGACAACGTTTCGGCGAAGCCCGGAGTACTTAGTTCTCCGTATAGGCGAACCGCGGAAGGCGTGCTTGAAGTCGTCAGACGACATCGCGGCGAGCCATTCCAGCGCCGGGTTGACAAGGCCCGGACGGGGCGCAAACTCGGGAGCAGCGCTTGCGGGGGCTCTGTGGTTCCACGGGCAAACGTCCTGGCAGATGTCACACCCAAAAACCTGATGGCCGATGCCTTGACGCAGCTCCTCGGGAATCGAGCCCTTCTTTTCTATCGTGAGATACGAGATGCATCGGTTGGAATCGAGTTGATACGGCGCGAGAATGGCATCGGTTGGGCACGCATCAATGCAGCGCGTACAGGAACCGCAGCGATCGGGCGCCGGCGCATCCGGACGCAATTCGAGCGACGTCAGAATCACGCCGAGGAATAGCCACGAACCTTTTTTCTGATTGATGATGCAGGTGTTCTTGCCGATCCAGCCGATGCCCGCGTACTTGGCAACAACACGTTCAACGACTGGGCCCGTGTCGACATAGCTGCGAGTGAGGAGTTCGGCATGCCTTTCTGCAATCAACCGATGCAGCGTGGCTTCGACCTGCTTCAGACGCCGGAGGACGGCGTCGTGGTAATCCTCCACACTCCAGGCGTAACGGGAAATCCAGCCACGCGCGCTATCTTGCACTTGGGTTGAATATGGATTGTCGGTGTTGTAGTTGATGGCGCAAACGATGACGCTTTTGGCCCAGGGAGCGGCATGGGAAAGCGAGGCGCGCTTCAGTTCTCCGTGATCGGTGCGAGCTTCCAGGTATTTCATTTCGCCGGCGTGACCGTCGGCGATCCATTGGGGAAAAGCCTGGATTTCCCGAGAGTCGGCGACCGGAGCGATGCCCGATAAGTCAAAGCCTGCGTCGGTGGCAGCTTGTTTGACCAACGACTCTAAATTGGAAGTTAAATCGAACAACTAATTACCTTGGAAGAAACGGCGGCGAAGCGGGGAAAACTATACGCCCAGTTTCTTGACCTCTTCGTTGTAGTACTTGCGATAGAGGATGTCCCACTCTTGCGATCCTTCCAGAATGGTTCGTTTCTGCGTGTCGATCTTCTGACGAGCGGCCTGATCGATCTTGGCTTCCTGATTCAGTAGGTCTTCGAGGATTTTCCGTGTTTCCTGGCGGATCGTATTCGGGTCTTCCACGAACTCGACCTCGTCCATCTCTTTGAGGACATCGGAGACGGCGCGGGCCAGCACGTTGACTTTGTCGCGGCTGAGCCTCACAGCACCGCCTTGTACTTGCGAACGAGTTCGCTCTTCACCTTCCGGAACATCTCCTGATAATTGGCGCCGGTCTTGTGCATCTCGTCGGAATAAGCTTCGAGAATGACGCGGACTTCATCGTTAATCCGGTCTTCGAGAGAAAGTTCGTCGACGAGCGCGCTGTGAACACGTTCGTTCACCGCCGGGACCGACGAAGTCTCGATGAACTTGGAAGCAATCAGTCGCTTGGTGACTTCGCGGGCTAAATAGCCCACATATTCTTTGGAAAAAAGCATGTACGGGTAGCACGTCCTGGGACCAACATTACTGCCGCCTGAAAGAAAAGTGTAACACAGCGTGAGACTTGCAGGCGGAGTGGCCGAGCCCTGGCGAAAGGTTTTCTAGCGCGTTTGTGGCGGGGGCGAGTTGCGCAGTGTATAGACGAATTGCGGGATTTCGCGCCGCTCGCGCTCGATCTGCTCAGCAGATTTCGTCGACAAATCCTGATAAGCGCGAAGCTCTGCTTGCGCCTTCTCGGTCGCACCCATTTTTCGGTAAATCTGGGACAAACGAAAGTGGCCCTCCTGCATTTGAGGATCGAGTTGAACGGCACGAATGAAATGAGGGATCGCACCGGCATTATCACCCTGCTCCGACTTCACAACTCCGAGTTGGAACTCGGCGAGCGCGAACTCCGGATCGAGTTGGATGGCGCTAGCGAGCAGGGATTCGACTTCCGGATCGGAACCCCTGTGCGCTCGATTTCGCTTCCAGATTGCGACAGCGTAGTAATAGTTCGCTTGAGCGTTCTTCGGTTGGATGGTGACGAACCGGTGAAGCCGGTCAACAAGCTGCGGCGACGACACATTCTCAGCAGACTGCATTTTGCCGAGGAAAAGGTAGGGCGCTGAATCGTTCGGGTTCAGATCAGATGCCTGGCAAATGCGCCGCACGGCATCATCGAAAAGACCGAGTGCAAAAGAAGCAGATCCCAGACCGATAAGCATGCGTGGCGATTGGGGAAAAAGCCGGTTGCCGTTGGCGAAGACCTGTTCGGCCGGCTCGGCAGCGTGATGCAGGAGCAACTCGGATCCCCAATCGAACAGATAGCTCTCCGAAGGGCTCATTTCAGCGGCACGTTGATATTCATGGACGGCGTCGAGAGCATCTCCGGATTTCTCGTCAATATCTGCCAGTAGATGGTGGAGTTCAGGTTTATCCGCCGAGGCGGCCAGCTGGCGAACCTGCTCCCTGGCTTCTTTATATTTGCCTGCGCTGACCAGGTTTTGGATGCCTGGCGGAGCGCCAGGAATAGCCGCGTCAGACTTGCCGAGAGTTACAGCATCTTTCGCGATGGACTCGCGGGTGCGCACTACGGTATCGGAACCGTGTCCGCCCAGAGCAGTGGTATCAACCACGCCCGAGACCGTGAATTGGGGCTTATCGAAAAACTGTGGTGCGGCAATGGAATCGGCCTTGAGTACCAAATCTTGAGTTTTAGATTCGTGCGGCTTGATAACGAGGGAGTCCGGTCCGTTGTCGCTGAAACCTGCACCTGCTGCATGCAGAGAGTATTCCCCCGCAGATATCCCGGTAACCGAGTATCTTCCACTAGCATCGGCGTTGATGGAGAGGCCTTTTGGATCGCTCTTCTTTTGCAACACGAGTTGAACGTTGGGGACGGGAGATCCGGATGCATCGCGCACGACGCCGTGCACAGACGCATCGGCCACTCCTGCATTCTGAGCGGCAAGAGGTCCGACATACTGGAACAAAAGAACATGGATCAAGAAACTCCGGAAGCAGGCGAATTGCGTCATCGGATGCGGGCACCCGCCTCGCGGGGCTGAGGTTGAGTCGAGTGAACCATGGAATCCGAATTCTAGTATGGTGAGGCTCGCGCATCAAGAAAGCGGTGTACAGTTGGCAGCGCCTGTCGAAAGCAATACAATGCTTCACTCTGTCGCCTACACCCATGAAAAAACCCCAAACCTTCAGATTCAAAGTTATAACCCTCACCGCATTTTTACTTATGTATCTAGCAGCCGCGCTGGCCCAGCGAACGTC
>JASLEQ010000436.1 GCA_030151135.1 Candidatus Sulfotelmatobacter sp.
GGCCGGGCACTGTCAGGATGTATTGGTGGTCTTGCGGACTTTCTCCGAGTGCCTTCCGCAATAGAAAGATGTTGCGGCTCAGGTTGCCCTCTTCCACGAATGTGCCGGGCCACACGGATTTCATAAGGTCGTCTTTGGTAATGATCTGTGTGCTGTTCTGGACCAGCACGAGCAGGACTTGGAACGTCTTAGGGGTTAGCGGAATAATTTCCCCGGCGCGAACGAGAGTTTCCTTCTCTGGGTCCACGCGGAACGGTCCAAACTCGTAGAGTTTCTTGCCGCCGCCGTCGTCGTTGCCCGCCATTCTGACTGTATTCCTTCCAAAGTGGATGGCAGTTTACCACGCAAATCGGCCAGGCCCGATCGCAGCGCCGAAATTAGCGCTCCTGCAACTCACAGATTATCAACGGCTTACCTAGCTGCGAGAAATTATCAGATCTTTTCAGACTCATTCGAAGGACTTTTTGACCCGAATGCTGGGAAGCTGCCTCGCGTTCGCAAGCGCCCAGTCGAGAAAGTTAGGGGACATGGCCAAGAAGACCACAATCACGATCGAAAGCGCGTCTGTCGTCGTCATGCACGGGCAGTCTCTGCCGCGAGCGTGGTGTTCGATATGCGCCGCCGAGGGCGAGGTCATTGCTCTCGACAGCATCGGGGTCATCTCGAACCTGAAACCGGAGGTGGTCGAAGAGTGGCTGAGTTCTGGCCAGCTTCATCACACCCGGTCCACTGATGGGTCTGACGTCATCTGCCTTAACTCCCTGCTCGCCAGTGCGCAGACAAAAAATCTGGCGGACCGCGGAAAAAACGCGGCCCACCCACACAAATGAGGAGAGCAAAATGAAATCCATTTCGCAAATTCGATCGCTTCTCCGCTGGTCGCTTCTAGCGATTGCGGTCAGCTCAGCGGCACAAACATCCTCTTCTAAGCTGCCGCACTACACCGTGACAGACCTCGGCACATTCGGCGGAGCTTATAGCTACAGCTACGGACTGAATGAGGGGGGCGTAGTTTCCGGAGGGGCCGCCACGCCCAGCGAGACGGACGGGGTCGCGGAGAAAGGATTTCTCTGGTTCCGAAAAAAGCTGATAAATGTCGGCAATCTCGGCGGCTCAGCCTGCCCCGATTGCAGCAGCGAAGCTGGAGGGCCAAACTTTTTCGGTGCTTCCGCGATTATCTCGGAAACTCCGAAAGCTGCTTTCATGAACGAAGATTTCTGCGGCTTCGGAACGCACCGCCAGTGTCTCGCCGCAGTCTGGTTCGATGGATTTCTGAAACCACTTCCAAATCTCAAGGGCGGCCACAACGGCCAGGCCTACTGGATTAACAACTGGGGACAACTCGCGGGATTCTCCGAAAACGACGTGATGGATTCCACCTGCGCCTCTTCCGTTCCGTTTCAAGTGCTGCAATTCGAACCCGTGGTTTGGGATCCGCTCGGTAATGTCCGGGAACTTAAGCCACTTCCGGGCGACACCGTGGGCTTCGCATTTGGGATCAATGACCTGGGCCAAGCCGTCGGAGCCTCCGGGCTGTGCTCCAACACATCGATTCCGCCGGTCGCGCCCGGCGCTCCGCACGCTGTGCTTTGGGAGCGAGACGGCACACCAACAGATCTGGGCAGCCTCCAGGGGCAGGACCTTAACGTCGCGACCAGCATCAACAATCTCGGTCAGGTGGCCGGAGTGTCGCTCGCTGCCGACGGCACGAAGCACAGCTTCTTCTGGACGAAATCCAATGGCATGACCGATCTCGGCACCATGGCCAATGCGATTGCGACGATCGCACCGTGCTGCCACACGCTGAATAACAAAGGACAGATCACCGGCTTTTGGATCGACGATCAGTTCAACATGACTGCCTATCTCTGGCAGAACGGCGTGATGACGGACCTGAACACGCTGATCTCGGCAGATTCCGGATGGTATCTGCTCAACTCTGCCGGGATTAATGACGCCGGACAGATCGCGGGCTTTGGCGTGAATCCGCAAGGCGACATTCACGCGTTTCTTGCGACGCCGTGCTCCAAGTCCTGCGGAGATCAAGCCGAAGGCAGCGTACCAACAACGCGCCGCATGCCGCCTGTGCCTGAAGGCGTCCGCCGTTTTATCAGCCAGCAAGTGGCGAAACCGAAATGAGTTCTCCCAAGCATTCGAATCCGTAACAGCTCGCAATTCGGTGGAAGAAAAAATCAAACCGCTCCACGGAGCGGAAAAACTAAAAAAGGAGAAACCATGAAACTCTCAACACAAAATCGCCCTTGCCTAACCTCTCTGTTCCGATCCGGACGGAGAGCAACCATCTATCTTGCAACCGTGATCATGATGCTCGCGATCGGCGGCACAGCCGCATACGCGAGCGATCAGGCTGTAACGCTGTCGTTCTCGGGAACTTCAGAGACCAGCCCAACAAATTTGCAGCAGCCGAATTCGAGTAACGACGGAGACAGCTTTGCCGGCAAGAGTACGCTCGGATCTTTCACCGCGCGGAACCTGCGAGCCATCTCAAGCGTGCTGGGAAGCTCCAACAGTTGTTCGGGAGCGAATCTGCTGTACTATCCCGAACTCTCCGGCGCAAGCGTGATTCGTTTTGACGATGGCAGCATGATCACAATGAACCTGACGCAAGGCGGAGACTGCATCGATCTCACGACCGGGCTGGCCCACTGTAGCGTGACTTTTCAGATCACGGGTGGAAGTGGACGCTTCGTAAATGCAACGGGCACGTTGACGATGACAGAGACGGTAGGAGTTGTAGGGCTCGACGCGTTGGGCAATCCCGTCTTCTTCGCCGCCGCGGGAAAATTTACGGGAACTATATCGACAGCGGACAAGGTCAGAGACGACCCAAACAAAGAACAGAAATAAAACCGGTGATTACCTGAGCAGGCATCGTCCTGACAGACAGGTGAGCGGTCAGGGTGGTGCCTGCAATCTCAACTCTCGGGAGCAGACTTAGATCCCGTCGCCAAATATTCTCTATCTCGCAAGCATAAACGCCGCGATCAGCAGGACGCAGAAGGCCGTGGCTTGCTTGAGCTCGCCCCAACCAAGCCGGCGGACGACTAACTGGGTCGGCTCCTGCACGAAGTAGAACCATCCGCGAAACAGAAGCGGCGCAAAAGCCAGTGACGCAATCGGAGGAAGCAGCCGCGCCAGGCAGGCCACGGTAATGATCGCGGTCATGATGGCTTGTCCGAGCGCGAATGCCCAGCCGTGCGCGAGCTTGGCGCGGAATCCCTGGATTTTTGCGGTATGTAGGCGCAGTTGAACATAATGAATCTGGTCGCCAGCGAAGAGAATGTTGGCAAGCCAAAGCATCCAGGCACGGTCGTCGAATTGACCGGTGATCACGTAATACGCCGCGGGGGCCGACGCGGTGAGCCCGATGATGCCGACCATCTCGGAGAGCATGCGAGTCCGGCGGCTGATCTTCTTCAGGATTGCCTGCGCGATAAACGCCACAGCCACGGTGGCGCCGAGGGGCCAGAGATCGCCGTTGCGTCCAGCCCAGAGCAGAAATGCGAGGGCGATCCCGGCTACCGCCGCCAGCATGATGATTACCGAGCGTAAGGTGTGCGACTCTTCCACGCTTTGGGCGCGCATCGCCGTGGTGCCTAGCAGGTTCTCCAGCGGAGTTCGCAGCCAAAATAGCGCCAGCGCCGCGGTCAAGAGAAGGATGAGCGGAAAGATGTGGCTTGCCTGACGGAATGCAACGCCGGCTCCGGTGATCATGGGCACGAGCAGTAATCCCCACGCGCCGTGTTCGCGAGGAACGATCAGAGCGCGGCGGCGCTCGCGAAGGGCTTTCTCGGTGGCTGCATCGGCGGAATTTCGATTTTCAAGCTGATCTAGGTTGGCGGAATGAACGACTGACACGATTGCACCCCAAGGCCTAAAGCCCCGCTTATCAAACGTGGCCCACACGGCGCGGCTCGAAGCCGCGCCCTTTCAAAACTCTCTTAGCGCCACCCGGCCATGTGAATGTGCGTCATGCCTTTCACCGCCCGCATGTACTGGGCGCGCTCGAACGCTCCAGGATCCGCGCAGCGTTGCTGGCTCATGCTGCCTTGCATCTGCCGGACCGACTCGTACTCGTGTTCTTCCATCCACTCGCGCAGTTCGCGCTCCACGTGTCGCAGATGATTAATGCCGTGCCGCATCAGCGAAGAGCACAGCATGGTGACATTCGCTCCCACCATCAACAGCTTCACCACATCTTCCGCGGAATGCACGCCGCTTGTGCCCGCCAGGCTGGCTTTCACCTTGCCATAGAGAATGCCGATCCAGGTCAGCGGCAGACGCAGCGCCTGCTGTGAACTGAGCAGAACATTGGGACGGATCTCAAGTTCTTCCAGATCGATATCCGGCTGGTAGAAGCGGTTAAACATCACCAGCCCGTCCGCGCCCGCGGCGTCGAAGCGCTGCGCCATGTTGGCGAAGTTGCTGAAAAACGGGCTGACCTTCACGGCCACGGGGATAGTCACGACGCTCTTCACTGCGCGGATGATCTCGATATATCCGTTCTCGATATCGGCCGCGCTGGCCTTCGGATCGGTCGGGATGTGATAAATATTGCACTCGATCGCGTCGGCCCCGGCGCGCTGAATCTCCGCCGCAAACTTTGTCCATCCGCCCAGCGTGGACCCATTCAGGCTCGCGATAATCGGAATTTTTACGGAAGCTTTCGCTTTACGAATGTGATTGAGATAGCCTTCCGGGCCGGTATGGAATTCGCTCGGCTGCGGAAAGTACGTGAGCGATTCGGCGTAACTCTCGGTCCCGGCGGCAAGATGATGATTCAATTCAATTTCTTCCTGCCGCAGTTGCTCCTCGAACAACGAGTAGAGCACCACAGCCGAGGCGCCCGCCTCCTCCAGGCGGCAGATTCCGTCGACGTCGCGCGAAAGTGGCGAAGCCGAAACGACCAGGGGAGAGGCCAGATTCAGTCCGAGATAACTGGTAGTAAGGTCGATCATCAAATTCTCCTTGCTGCAGTCCTAAGTCTTGAACGTTGATGCCCCGTGTCTCGCTGTTTTTGCGGGACATGGGAGCCACAACGTTCGTTTATTTCACGCCGACCGGAGTCGGCTTCACCGCCGCAGGTTTCGCGGAAGCTTCTTTTGGCGCAGCCTCTGCGTCTGGCTTGCGGCTCGCCATGTACTCGTACATGTGGAAGCGCCGCTCCACGTCCTGCTGCGCCTCTTTCCAGAGCAGCTCCGCATGTTCCGGATGGCTCTTGGTCAACATCTTGAAGCGCGTCTGCTGCAGCAGCCAATCCTGCACCTTGCGGCTCGGCGCGCGCGAATCGAGGGAAAGCGGATTCTCGCCGATTGCAATCTTCTCCGGGTGATAGCGGTAGAGCAGCCATTGTCCGGACTCGACCGCAACTTTCTGGTCGGTCATGGCCGTCTTCATGTCGATGCCGTGCGCAATGCATGACGAGTACGCGATGATGATGCTCGGCCCGTCGTACGCTTCGGCTTCAAGGAACGCTTTCAAAGTGTGTTCGTCTTTTGCTCCCATCGCGACGCTGGCGACGTAGACGTTGCCGTAAGTCATCGCCATCATGCCGAGATCTTTCTTGGGGCCGGGCTTGCCACCCGCGGCAAATTTCGCAACTGCCCCGCGTGGCGTTGATTTGGAAGCCTGTCCACCGGTGTTGGAGTAAACCTCGGTGTCGAGCACCAGCAGGTTGACGTTTCGTCCGCTGGCCAGCACGTGATCGAGGCCGCCGTAGCCGATGTCATACGCCCATCCGTCTCCGCCGATGATCCATACGCTCTTCTTCACCAGCATGTCGGCCAGCGCGAGCAACTGCTTGGCTTCGGGGGAGTTCACCTTCTGCAGGCGCTCTTTCAGGATGTCGACCCGCTGGCGTTGTTCGTAAATGTCCGACTCGTCTTTTTGTTTTGCGGTAATAAGAGCCGTGGCAAGTTCCTCGCCGATGCCGCCGGCGAGCCGCCGCACCAGTTCTTGGGCGTATTCGGACTGCTTGTCGATCGACACGCGGAAGCCAAGGCCGAATTCTGCATTGTCTTCAAACAGTGAGTTGGACCATGCCGGCCCGCGTCCGTCGCCGTTCTTGGCCCACGGAGTCGTTGGCAGGTTGCCGCCATAGATAGACGAGCATCCGGTCGCATTGGCGACGACCGCGCGATCGCCGAACAGTTGCGAGACGAGCTTCACATACGGAGTCTCGCCGCACCCCGAGCAGGCTCCCGAGAACTCGAACAGCGGCTCCTGCACCTGTTGCTGGCGAATTGTTCCCACCTTGATCTTGCGGCGATCAAGTTCAGGAATGTTGAGGAAGAACTCCCAGTTCTCTTTTTCCGGCTCGCGAAGTGGAGGCTGCGCCACCATGTTGATCGCCTTCAGCCGGACTTCACTCTTATTCTTTACCGGGCAGATATCGACGCAGACGCCGCATCCGGTGCAATCTTCCGGCGCGACCTGGATCGTGTACTTCATCCCCGCCCATTCTTTGTCGCGCACGTCGCACGACTTGAATGTCGCGGGAGCCTCGGCCAGTTCCTTGCTGTCGTACACCTTGATCCGAATCACGGCATGCGGACAAACCATCGCGCACTTGCCGCACTGTATGCAGATCTTCGAATCCCACGCCGGAATTTCCAGGGCCAGGTTTCGCTTCTCCCATTGCGCCGTTGCCGTTGGAAAAGTCCCGTCGCAGGAGAAGGCGCTGACGGGAAGTTCATCGCCTTTGCCTGCGTAAATCGTTCCAAGCACTTCGCGCTCAAACTTCGGAGCTCCGGGAAACACCGGCGGCAGCTCGGCTCTGCTGCTAACCGCGGCGGGGACCTTCACTTCGAACAAATGCGCGAGCGTCTCGTCCACGGCGAGCATGTTCTTCTTGACGACCTCTTCGCCTTTTTTGCCGTAGGTGTGGCGAATCGATTCCCGTATCGCTTCAATCGCCTCCTCGCGCGGCAATACTTTCGAGATCGCAAAGAAGCACACTTGCATGATGACGTTCATGCGTGATCCCATGCCGGTGTCTTTCGCAACCTGGTAGGCATCGATTACGTAGAACTTGGCCTTCTTCTCGATCAACTGTTTCTGGACTTCGCGCGGCAGATGGTCCCAAACTTCATCTTTGCCAAACGGGCTGTTCAGCAGGAAGACGCCGCCCTCGACCAGCGAACTAAGCATGTCGTAGCGCTCCATGAATATCCACTGATGACAGGCGACGAAGTTCGCCTTCGATACCAGATAGCTCGACTTAATTGGCTGCGGCCCGAACCGCAGGTGTGAAACCGTCATCGCCCCGGATTTCTTCGAGTCGTAAACGAAGTATCCTTGCGCGTAGTTGTCGGTGTTCTCGCCGATGATCTTGATCGAGTTCTTGTTCGCGCCGACGGTTCCGTCTGCGCCCAGTCCGTAGAACATCGCCCGCACCACGTTATCGGGCTCGGTCGAGAACGTCGCTTCGTACTCGAGGCTGGTGTGCGTGACGTCGTCGTTGATGCCAACGGTGAAGTGATCCTTGGGCTGCGGCCTTTTCAGATTCTCATAGACGGCCTTGACCATCGCGGGAGTGAATTCCTTCGACGACAGGCCGTAGCGTCCGCCAACAATCGTGGAGCGGCGGACGGGAGCTCCATGAATCGCACCGACCACGTCCATGTAAAGCGGCTCGCCGATCGCGCCAGACTCCTTCGTGCGATCGAGCACCGCGATCTGCCGAACACTGGCGGGAAGAGCTTTCAGGAACGACTTGACGCAGAACGGCCGGTACAGCCGCACTTTCAATAGCCCAACTTTCTCGCCCTGCGCATTCAGATGGGCCACCGTTTCATGCGCGACTTCCGCGCCCGAGCCCATCATCACGATCACGCGCTCGGCATCCGGCGCGCCCACGTAGTCGAACAGGTGATACTGCCGTCCCACGATCCCGGCGAACTTGTTCATCGCCGCCTGGACCTTGGCAGGAGCGTCATCGTAATACTTGTTCGCCGCTTCGCGAATCTGGAAGAAGACATCAGGATTCTGCGCCGTTCCTCGTAGCACAGGATGGTCCGGCGACAATGCCCGCTGCCGATGCTCGATCACCCGATCCATGTTGATCATCGCGCGGATATCGTCATCATTCAGCATTTCAATCTTGTTCACTTCATGGGATGTCCGGAATCCATCGAAGAAATGCAGGAAGGGAATTCGCGTTTCGAGCGACGCCGAATGCGCAATCAGAGCTAAATCCATTGCCTCCTGAACGGAGTTCGAGCACAGCATCGCCCAGCCAGTCGTGCGGCAGAACATCACATCCGAGTGATCGCCAAAAATCGACAGCGCATGGGTCGCAATCGTACGTGCGGAGACGTGGAACGTCGTCGGCGTCAGTTCGCCGGCAATCTTGTTCATGTTCGGGATCATTAACAGCAATCCCTGCGAAGCCGTAAACGTCGTCGACAGCGATCCGGTCTGCAGCGCTCCATGCACCGCCCCTGCGGCTCCGCCCTCACTCTGCATCTCGACAACATGCGGCACGCTTCCCCAGGCGTTGGGAATGTTCTCGCTGGCCCACTGGTCAGCCCACTCGCCCATTGCCGAGGAAGGAGTGATGGGGTAAATCGCAATCACTTCATTGACCCGATAAGCGACGTGTGCGACGGCTTCATTGCCGTCCATGGTCTTAAACTTCCGCTTCATGAAATCCCCCGTTCAGTTCTCTCGACGGGAACCACTGGCGTGGCCCTGCGATACTTAAAGGATGCGACAGGGAATGGAGAACTGTCGGGACGTAGGTTCACAGCTCGGTGTGATTCAAATCACATCGATGACGGCGACAACCTTCCCCTTCGCGGGGAAAGCTAATGAAGTCAGCGGGTTGGCAATATATTGGGCGTGGGGCTTCGAGCCGGAATGTTCTATTTGGACGCGTTGGCCGAAGCGCTGTTGAGCGGGGTGCCCAGGGTTCCGGCCTCGCCTGATTTGTAGTCGTAAACTCCGGTGCGCAGAAAAGCATAGCCTGCGGGTACGTCAATCTCTTTGTGGATCTGCAGACCGCTTTTGCGAAACGCGTCGTAATCCTTGGCCGCGAGGGAAACGTTTCCTTGTGTCACTACGAAATTCAAGGGTTTCCCTTCACGGTTATATGCCAGCAGGGCGATCTCAATGTTGCCGTGACGAATTTCGTCGGAGCCGGCATCCAGTCTCAGATCACTCAGCATAATCGCGAAGTCAACGCTGTAGCGCGTGATTGGCCCTTTCATCTCGGGGTTGTTGCCGATACGGGGTGCATCGGGGGCAGGCTGCGGATCTGACGGTTTCACCAGAACCTTGTAAAGAATCTCGCTGTAATCCGGCAGGTTGCGCCCCATCAAGCGCAGTAACGGGTCCTGTCCCGCCTTTTGCCCCGAGGTGAGCGTCGTTTCAACATCGTCGGCAAAATATCCGCGACGGTAACCCAGCGTTCCCTTGCCCCGGGTCAACTTCACTTGGATTCGCCGGAATTTTCCGTCCATCACGGTATTGCGTGGAGAATAAGCGATCGAATAATAACGGGAGCCGTTGTTCACGACCTGCGCGAGCGCGTCGCTCAGTCCGTTCGTGTTGTAGTAGGCGCGGCCTCCAGTGTCCTTCGCAAGGTCTTCCATCGCATTATGATTCAGATCGCGATTGGTTTGCCCGGTCTGCATCTGCTTCATGTGATCGCGAAATGCCAGCGATGGCCGCTTCTGCCCAATCTCCTTGCCATTGGCCTCATATGCGGCGTCTGGTGCCAGACCTTCGGCCGCCACGGGATACAGCGAAAGCTGCGCGGAAGCCAGCATATCGGTGGTCCTGCGAATCTCGTCGCGAAAATTGGCCGCGATGCTGAACGGGTCAGGGAGGTCTGGATCACCAAAAATTCCGGTGGGGAATGATCCGGAAAACCAAATCACATTCTTGCGTCCCGGCACGCCCTCCATCGCTCGAGCCAGCTGTTGCAGGGCTTCCAGTGTGATCTCAATGCGTTGCTGGGTCTCAAAAGCTGCCGTGTCGGCCAGAAATTGCTTGGCCACCATGACTGGGTCCACCGCTGCCATATCGCGCGTCTTCGGCGGAGGTCCCATATCTTCCTGCTCAAGAAAGTCAACGAAGTGCTGGTTCGATTCGTTTTCGGTATTGGAAGGCAGCAGTCCGGACTGCTCCATGCCCTTGTTCCCGTTCAGCGCGGCCAGCAATTGCGTCGAGTCGGTCGTCACGCCTTGCAGCATCCGCAGTTGAGACGCCAGGGTGAAGATCGCGACTCGTGTCGCTGGCGGAAGCTTTCTCAAATACTTCAACATCTCTGCGCGAACGTATACCTGGTCGCGAGTGGGGGTGTTCAATGCATCGAGCAGAATGATGTTCACCGAGTCGGCCGCTTGCACGGTGGGGAAGTTCGTATACACATTCGGCGGGAGTGCCGGCATCTGAAACACCCTGACGGGTGTTCCGTGATGTTCATCAAACTGTGAGATGTTCTGCGCCTTCCCGTCCTCCAAGACTTCGAAATCGTCTTTTTGGAGCCCTGCGACGGGTTCTCCTTTTTCATTGGTCACTGTTACATCGACCAGCACCAGGCGCGTTTTCGTTTTCACAGTGGAAGTGCCGGGAGCGGTTTGCGAGTTCAGCGTACCGAGGGCTGGAATGAACGCCGCAAACAGCATCGCGAACGCCAGGCTGCGATTGTGAAACATGGGTGGGAGCAGTTCTTTTTGCCGCGAAAATCGACTCATCATACACCAATAAACTGAGCCCCAAACGTCCATATCTGGAAGTGTGAAAGCTGCCAGCCAACACTGCCCCCGGAAGTTGTGGAGGCACAACGCGCCCATGGGCCTTCGACGCAGCGACAATGCTCATTTACAACATTTCGCTTTTGGGGGAATAGATCTTTCGATTCTGTCACGAATTCCGAACAGAATTTGGGGGCGATTCTTCTAGTCCGAAGCGGGTACAAGGTTTGCGTCCTCTCGACCGGCATGCCTGGTGGCACCAAGCCTTCCAACTAGGTCCTGCCAGTTCGAAAGAACAAAATACCCGCCGCACGCTAATACCTTCAACCCATCTGGAGGCAGCCTGTTGATGACCTATGCCGGATCATTGCGGGGGCCCTGTTGCGAGCTCCTCGCATCTACCGCACCGCAAGGGCAAATTGCACGCCCGACTTCGCGACGTCATACACCCCGAA
>JASLEQ010000452.1 GCA_030151135.1 Candidatus Sulfotelmatobacter sp.
TGCCGATGTGTTCCGAGCGAAGTTCAACGTAACCAGTGGCAACAATATTGGAGGATCCGTTTGATGAAGATGACACAGGTTTTTGTCGGGCTTGCGTTTGTCGGGCTTGCTATTGTTCCCGTCTGTAGTGGCCAGATGCCGGATGGCACGACTGTGCAGCAGTACCCGCCGGTGGTGCACCTGACATCGGAGCAGGACCATCAGCGGGTGATGGATCTGTTGCATATGACGACTATTCGGCAAGGCCGCAATGGAACCAATCCGCAGGATCCCAACTACGCGAACTACGACGACTCGAAAGCCAATCCGTACCCGCACCTGCCGGACCCGCTAATCCTGAATAACGGCAAGAAGGTGACGACTGCAAAGATGTGGCGGAACGACCGTCGTCCGCAGATAGTGGAGATGTTCGACCGCGAGATTTATGGCCGCGTCCCAAAGAACACACCGAAGGTGACCTGGGAGGTAAAGAGCACCAAGGAAGGAATGAACGGCGATGTGCCGATCGTGACGAAGAGTCTGGTCGGCCACGTGGACAACTCGGCATACCCGCTGGTTACTGTCGACATTCAACTGGAGCTGACGACGCCATCAAAGGCGACGGGGCCTGTGCCAGTGATCATGGAGTTCGGATTTGTCGGGCCGCGGCCCGCCCGACCGGCCGTGCCGGGTCAGGCTGCGCCACCTGCTCCGCCAATGCCCGCTGGTCCTACGTGGCAACAGCAGGTGCTGGCGAAGGGGTGGGGCTATGCCGAACTCGCGCCGAACAGCATTCAAGCGGATAACGGGGCGGGTCTGACCGAAGGCATTATCGGCCTGATGAACAAGGGCCAGCCACGGAAGCTGGATGATTGGGGTGCCCTGCGGGCGTGGGCGTGGGGGGCGAGTCGGGCTCTGGACTACTTCGAGACTGACAAGGCTGTGGATGCCAGGCAAATCGGCATCGAAGGGCACTCGCGGTATGGGAAGGCGACGATTGTGACGATGGCTTACGATCCGCGGTTTGCGATCGCATACGTCAGTTCTTCCGGTGAGGGTGGCGCGAAGCTTAGCCGTCGGAACTGGGGCGAAGTGGTCGAGAATGTCGCTGGCACGCAGGAGTACCACTGGATGGCGGGCAACTTCCTGAAGTATGCGGGCCCGCTGCAATGGAGCGATCTGCCGGTGGACGCGCACGAACTGATTGCTTTGTGTGCTCCGCGGCCGGTGTTCATCAGCGGCGGAGCGACCAAGGGCGACGGATGGGTGGACGCGGAAGGCATGTTCATGGCTGCGGTTGCAGCTGGACCGGTATACCGACTGCTAGGCAAGAAAGATCTTGCTACAGCCGACTTCCCGCCGATGGAGACCGCAGTGATAGGCGGAGACCTGGCATTCCGCCAACACAGCGGAGGCCACACTCCTGTCCCGAACTGGCCGACATTTATCACCTTTGCGAGCCGCTATCTGAAAGCACCGCCGCCGACAAACGCGAGGCAGATAATAACGACGAATCTCCAGGGCGATTGAACCTTACCAGATTGGATCAGACCGAGCTTTCCGCTCTGCTCAATGAACATCGACTGAGCGGTCTCCCTCATACTCCATGATGTGGAAATATGCTTCCCAGCCTGTCCATGCTACCGGCGGCGGCAACGGTGAGAGCGGGTCTTGGAGATGGTTCGCGTAACTCTGCACCAATTCGCGTGTGCGAGACACACCCGTAAGCCAGTCGCCACGATACCAGTTCTTCCACTTGCCGTACTCAGCCGCCGACATCGACTGCTGGATACCATCCAGCGCACGGAGAGCATCAGTCGCCTCCGAGCGTGCCTGGTCCATCTGCCCGGCCTCGGCGTCTTGAAGCGATTTCGCCACCAGCCCCAGCATTCGATTGCTCTCGCGGTTGATGGTGATCATGGTGAGCACTTCAGCCTGGTAGTAGTCCTGTCGATCAAGATCGACCAGATTCTTCGCGGCGACGGCGCGTTTCCAGACAGCATCCCAGCGCGGCTGGGCTTCTTCCGACTCCTTGATATCGCGCGCCAGCGAAGCGGCCCTCGCTTGGGCATCGGGACTCGGCATCAGGCGCGAAAGCGTCCACTTTGGCGATTGGCTAGGGACCGAGTACACCTGGTGCTCGCTCAAATTATCCAGAATCAGACGCCGCACTTCTGTGTGATAGTGCTGGTCGCCATCTTCAAGCGCGATTTTACGAGCGGCGGGCGCGGTCGTACTGCCCTGCGGGCCGAAGCTGCTGCGCAGCGAGGGAGCAGCAAAATAATCCTTATAAATTGCGGCCATTTCGTTGGCGGATCTTACGCCGAACTCCTCGGTCGCCCAACGGCGATAATATGCGCCATCTGCGTCGTTGGTCTCCGCAGGCAATCCGCCCCAGGCCACTTCCATCAGCGCGCGGGTCGTCATGGCGACAGGCCTCAGGTCGCTGGTGTTGACGAGAATATATGAGGTAGCCCCAGCTTTGATGTACCGCCCAAGCTCGGCCTGAATGCGCGCTACCGGCACCATCTCCGAAAGCTGGTTGGCCTGGCTGTTCATCATCGCAACATGGAAGTATGCTCCCTGTCCGGGGCCGACTTGGCCGCCGTCCTGCATGTCTCCGTATCCGGTATCGGCCCACACCAGCGCCACTTCAGGCGGAATTTTGAGATAACCCTTCTGCATCAGCCGCGCGCCTTCCTGCCACAGGTCGGTAACGAACTGCGCGTTCGGATATTTTGCGCGCACGATCCGCATCTGTTCAGCGATCGCCTCGCTTACACGCTGGCCCAGCAACGGATCGTTATCGCGCACACTCGGATCCAAGGATGCGTAGCTTGAGTCTGACAATCCGCGTAAACCGACGCTCCACAAAATCTCCTCGTCCGGCTTATAGGTCGCGACCGCATTCGTCCACGCGCGCTTAAGAATCTCAGGGTTGGTCGAAAGGTTATACGGCACATCCTTTGGCCAGCGCGCCACATTCACACCCAGTGGGATAGCGTGATGTTGGTTGATGATCAGTCCGCGCTGCGTGGCCGCATGGACCTGCGCATCGTCCGGAAATATCCAGGTTCCGGGAACCACAATATTGCCCTTCAAACGAAGTGTAGTTTCGTAGATGTTGTCCCAGACCTTCAGTGATATTCCGGTCTGCTCTCCTTTTGCTGGCGGAATCCAACCGGTGAGCAGGTCCTCATCGTTCGGAAAGAAGCCGCGATACCGAAAAACCGGCTTCGGAAAAACGCGGGCGAAGTCCGTGGGCAGAGTGACGGAAGAACGATTCTCCGGTTGCTTGTCAGTCCAGAGATACATCGGATCGACACCGAGATACATCTGCGAAAACTGATAAATGGCAAATATCGTTCCCCGCATGTCCGCACCAGTCAGACACACGATGCGAGTGGGCTTCGGGTGGCCGTCCAAACTAGCCGTCGAAAAGGCAAAGGCCTCTGTGTCCGTCGCGGTAGCGCACTTGATTCTTGCTGGAAGTTTGGCGCGTTCGGCGATGAGGATCGCGACTGGGCCTGCATCTTCCGCTCGTCCGGTGAGCTTAGGCGCCCGTCCGAACACCTTGGCGAAGTCGCTAAGCAGGTCTTCAGTTGCGCGACGCACAGGTCCAGACTCATCTCGACTCTCTACGATCGTGACAGAGCTATCGATCGTGATACCCTGCCCAACGTTGGGTTTCTGCGCTAATGACGCGGTGCACGTCACGACAGCGAGAAAGCAAAGCGGCGCGGCAAAACGGTATTGCCGGCGAAGTACTCTGGACGTAAGGACAACACGACGTAGAGACATCATTTCTCCTTGAGGAGACCAAGAGTTCGACAAAAGGTCGAACTGCCTGACCCTCTGTCATCACGATTGATCCAAGGACGCTTTGTGCGATGACCTAGTTTCGGTCACGAATTAATTTTTTAGAAACAGGAATTGCCGACGAACATGACGCATGGGTATGGCTGTGCATCGATCCGACAACGAAGTGACCAAAGCCTTCTCATGACACCCGCAGCAGGCTTGCTCTGTCGGGAAGCATGGTGATTCCTCCACCGATCATGGCGAGTCATCCACGACCGTTCAAGTCGTTTAGTGGCCGCAAGTCGCTCGTCACTGAAGCGATT
>JASLEQ010000459.1 GCA_030151135.1 Candidatus Sulfotelmatobacter sp.
TCCGGCTTCTCGGGCAAACTAGGCGGATCGATGACCCGGAACCGTTCGCCTTGCTGAAGCAGTTCCATGCTCGTTGCCATGCTCGACTCGTTCTTCTTCTTCAGCAAATCGTCGTAATTTGCTTTGCTTTGATCATACCCACGAGTTAAATCTGCCAATTGCTGTTCGCGAATCGGTTCCTGATTCAAGCGGGACTGATATCCGTCGATTTTTGCGCTGAGAGTTGCGATGGAGTGCTCCCGATTGCTGATTTCAAGCTGATTGGATCGCAACTGGCTCTCGACCGGAGCCAGAATTGCTGCTTGGGTGCTGTCGGTGGCCGGGTTCATCGATCCGTCACTTCCATCCCCTGCCGCATTCGCCGGCTTATTTCTGAGACCCGCTAAAAGCTGATTCCGCAGTTTTTCTGTTGTGGCTATCTCTTCTTTCACCTTCCGGACGTCCGGATGCCGATCCGTGTAACGGGAACTCAGGTCGCTCAGTTGTGCCCGGAGTTTCTGCAACTGCTGGTCGATCGCAGGCAGACCGACGGGAGTTCCATCCGAGCTTTTCACAGGACCCTGAAGCGTGCGGTACTGGTCCGCAAGACTCTGCAGGTAGACGCGCTGCTGTCGCGCCGCATTCAGCGAGTCCTGCTCAGTTTGCAACTGGGACTGGAGGCCTTGCAGAATCTGGAGATTGCTGGCGAGTTGCCCCGGCATCTCCCCGACATGTTCTGCCTTGAACTGCCGGATTCTGTCTTCCTGCGCCGCCAAGTCCTTTCGCGCCGAATCCAACTGCTCTTCGAGAAATTGAGTTGTCCCTTCAGACTGTTGCTGCCGCACCAGCAGATTCTGATTGATGAACAGGTTGGTCAATTCACCCGTGACTTGCTGCGCGAGCAGCGGACTACGAGACGTGTATGAAACGTTGAACGCGGTAATCTGGTTTCGCGCGTCACGCACCAGCTCAATATCGATGTCCTTCCGCATGCTCGTAACCTTGTCGTCGTCGGTAGGCTCCGCATGCGGGCGGGAGTAAAGATGAAATTCATTAATAATGTGCAGCAGGTTCGTCCTGCTCAGAATCTGCTGTGTGATGCTTTGCATCCTCTCCTGGAGATCGTCGCTGATATTCGGCTTAACATAGTCTTTCGGCATCGTGGGCTCTTCGACCAGGATCGAGGTGCTCGACTGATACCGCGGCGGCAGAATCCAACTTGCGGCCCATACTGCCACCCAACCCACGAAGACCGGGATCAAGAAGTGAAGATGACGACGCTTCACCACCCCCAGCCAACGCTCAATGTCCAGCCCTTCGCCGCTTTGTTCTTCTAATTCATCTACCATGACTATCTTCCCAAAGGTCGTGAGAATTGGTACGCAATCGAAATCGATTCGCGATTCGTGTCAGGATTGGCCGATATGGCCTCAACACCGCTGTAAACCTGGTGAAGCCGCGTATATCCGAGTTGTACGCTCAAGTGCTGCCCGATCATTTGTTGCAAGAAGGCAGAACCTGATATCGAGTGGCCATTTTGGCCCCCTAGTGCAGCATTTCCTATCAGATTGTTTTCCGCGTACCCGCCAGTTAGGGATGCATTAAGACTCCTCGTAACCTGCCGGCGCGCCGAAACCGTGCCGCTATCCTGCTGTACCGCTCCCCCTAGCCCTCCGCCACTCGAAATGATGTGGACATAGCTAAGGGCGAAAGTAGTTAGTTTTGCTTGCCAGCCCAGACTCGCACCGCCCGCCGGAGTCCACTGCTTCAACGGCACGAGGGGAGCAAGCTGAGTCGTGTCCGAGTATTGCGGTCCGCCAAAAAGTGAAAATGAAAGCTTCGACGACTTCGGCGCGAAGGTGTAAAACGCGAGCGCCGCGTGGGTTTGCGTTTCGTTTTCTCCACCACTTGGATACGCCAACAATCTCTGGTACGTGTAAGTCACTCCAAGATATTGGCTCCTCGCAACCCGGTGCGAATAAAAAGCGAGTCCACCTTGAGAACTCGAATCAAACAAGCCCGGAACCTGCGCCTGGTCGGGATAATGAAGGGTCGAGAATGTCCCGCTGGCCCCCACCATTTCGTTCAACGCAAACTGATAATCAAGACCCGCGCTTCCAAAATTACTAAGACGGTCCGCAACCGGCGCAACGATCGAGAAGTTTGGCCCCTGCGTTCCGCCGGATACTACCCCTCCGGCCGCGAAATCGATCGGCTGGTTGAACACATTCGAGCTTTTCTGAAAGCCGTCGCGAGCACTGAATGTCACGTGCGGGCTGAGGCGGTACTCAAATTCAATCGCGGCATTCTGGTCCGCCTCATTACGTCCGCTGGTCCGCTGATAGTAAGTGAACCCTGGCGCGTACGTCAGAAGTGCGTGCATCCGGCTGGTCGTTTCATCCAGCGCAATAAACGGCGCAACTGAGTAGCTGACGTCACTCACTGGATGTTCTGTCAAACCACCCAGAACGTTATCTGTGTAGGCGCTGGTGAACGACGCACCGGCCCGTAAAAAATTCGACCGCTCTTGCGAGCCCACCGTGACCGGATATGTCTGACCGCTCACGGGAGGAGGTGTCATCATGCGATCGCCGCTAGTCTGGGGATCATAGGTGTCTGGCACAGTCGAGTTGCCGTCCACAGCGACTGCCGGGACCGCCTGCGGAGGTGCTTGTGTATTGTCGTTCTGAGCCCATGCTGAACCGGCGCCGAACATTAACAAAAATATGCCCAGCAGTGCACGGTCCAGCAATCGAAGATTTGGCTGCTCAGGTTTCATTTCACGGAACGACGATCGTATCTCCCGACACCAGCTTCACATTTTGTTGTGGATTTGTGCCCTTGATCATCTCTTTGTAATTGAACGATAGCCGAGCCTGCGAACCGTCGTCCTTTTGTCGAAGGATGTAAATGGACTTCTTTTTCGCGAAGTCCCGGAATCCACCGGCAATCGCAATCGCATCAAGCACGGTTGCCGCGCTGGCCAGCGGGTAAGAACCCGGTCGCGCGACCTCTCCCAGGACGTTGAATTTTTGACTGTTGATCTGTTGCACTATGACGGTGACATCCGGCTCGGAAATGTAGTTCTTCAATTTTTCCGCGATGTCCTGCTCGAGTTTGAGAGGGCTTCGTCCAGCGGCCTGTACTTCACCGACGAGAGGAAGGGAAATTTTGCCGTCCGAGCGAACCGGCACCGAGCGCGTGATCTCCTGCTCTTTCCACACATTGATCGAAAGTACGTCCCCCGCCCCGATCACAAACGTGTCATCGTGCGCCTTCGCAATTCCGGCATTCGCGGCCTCGGAGTTTGACGCTGGTGTTGCATGATTCGCGAGTGCTTGCGCCCACAGCCCGCCCGAAAAAGCCGTACAGACAACGAACTGCAGAAGTGATCGCCAAAGGATCGTTCTTGTCATGATCTCGACTCCTTGCCGTTGGCTCGGATCGCCATGCTATGGACTAGAAATTTTCCGGCCGGAAGAGGCGAAACCAGTGTCTCAGAAGCAGTCATGCGATATTCTTCAATTTTGTAAAGCAGCGTCCGGTAACTGACCTGCAGCAATCGTGCTGCCGCTTTGCGATTCCAGCCAGTTTTTTGAAGCGCCGACGCGATGGCGTTCCGCTCCGTCTCAGACTTCACATCATGAATCAACGACTTCAGTGACTTGCCGCCGGACGCATTCCGTTCACTTCCGTTTACATCATTAGAGCCGTTGCCGCCGTAAACACCTTCGCCCTGGCGGTTGTCCACGCCGTTGGTTTTGATCTGAACGTCGTTGAACGCAAGCTCTGCATCTCCAGCAACCAAGTATCGTTTGACGAAGCTCTCAAGTTCCTTCAGGTTTCCTGGCCACGAATATTGTTGGCAGGCGCTCAACATCGCCGGAGAAAACTCCCGCGCTGGCAGCCCGTACTGCTTCGCCAGTTGATGCATCGTGTGCCGCAGAAGAATGCCGATCTCGATTTTGCGTTGCCGTAGTGCAGGAACATGAACGGTGAACGCACTCAGCCGGTAGTACAAGTCTTCCCGAAGTTTTCCCTGCGAAACGGCTTGCTCGATGCTGGCACTCGTGGACGCCAAAATGCGAACGTCCACAACCCTCTTCTTGTCTACTCCATCATTCTGTAGAACCTTGTCCTGCAAAACGCGCAGCAAGCGCCCTTGCAACACCAGCGGCATCTCTGCAATCTCTTCCAGGAAGAGGGTACCTCTTTCGGCGCGTTCCAGTTTCGCAGAACCGGCCTGCCCGCCAAACAGTTCGGTCTCGAGCAGCTCGCCGGGCATGTCCGCGCAGTTCACTTTTAGAAACTTGAAACCCGAACGCACAGAGAGCTTATGGATGAGTCGTGCGACGCTGTCCCTCCCGCTTCCGGGCTCTCCCACAATGAGCACCGGAACATCGGCTTCAGCCAGCAACTGAATTTGCCCCCGAAGCCGCTGTGTCGCCGGGCTGGCACTCACGAAAAAGCAGTCCCCATCGACCGGTTCGATGTCCTCGCTCGCGACCGATCCATGGCCGTTATCCATGGGCGACAGGTGCCGGTAGATTGCAGCTTCGAGTCGTGCCTCATCAATCGGCCGTACGATTGTTTCCTGGGCGCCCAACCGGGTGATCTCTTTCTTTCGCTCCGTGTCCTCGGGATAGCAGAGTACGATCACCGGCAGCTCTGGCCGCAGACGCCGTAACCAGCGCAGTATATGCAGGCAGTCTGCGTCGCCCTTCGACAGGTCCAGCAGGAGCATGTCCGAGGTGATGCCCGATTGCAGACGCTCCATCGCAGCCCAGGCACTGGGCGCAACTTCCACGTGCCAGGAATTCGACTCCGCGATCGTCCACAATGGACGAAGCACGGAAGAATCTCGGCTCACAACCAGCAGATTTCCAGTTTCAGTTTTGTTTTCTGCCACGAGGTTGGCTCCCTTTGGAAGTTGCACGGAGCAAAGTGATTTCAGGCTGGTTCGATTTCGTAGCCTTCAACTCGGACTGCTAACGAGCGTTGAATCGCGTCCACTGAGATGACAAGAGTCTCACTTCCCGGAATGGAAGTAAG
>JASLEQ010000609.1 GCA_030151135.1 Candidatus Sulfotelmatobacter sp.
TTCAACCGCGTTACCTGGGGACTTCTTGCATTCTTCATCCTCACCGCGCTTTGGGAGTTTAAATGGAAACCGCAGTACCGTGATTATTACGAAGATGGAGTTCGTCTTTATCGGAGCGGCAAATACCTTCCTGCGATCAACGCCTTTGACCACGCGTACCAGATCGCGCCCAATGCTGTTGAAGTCATCATCATGGAAGGTTGGACGAATCTGAAACTGAAGCGTCTCGAAGAGGCTCGCTTCTATTTTGATCGCGCCGTCCGCATTGACCCCCGCATCGATGAAGCACAATTGGGAAGTTCGTTCGTTTCTGTTGAATCAGGTAAAGGCAGTTTGGATCCCGCACTCCTGGAAAAGATTCTTCGGTCTCGAAAAAACGACGCGAACGTGTTGATCCTCCTTGCGGCCGCGGAGGAGCAGGTCGGGCACCAGTTCAAGGCGGCGGAAATCTACCGTAGGCTGAGCGCGAACGACGATTACGGGTCTGAAGCGCGTGCTGGATTGGAGAGAATCTACGGTCTTAGCGGGTTCGAGGATACGCCAGCTTCGGCATTCGCCGCATATCAGCGTCCGCCTCAAATCCAAAAGCGCTTCCGTGCAGCGACTGGTTCGTTCTGGGAAGCAAATTCTTCGAACTGGTCGAAGGTATACCTGCAGGGCGTCGATCTTGGGGCCGCTGCGCCTGGCTATCGCCCTACTTCCTTGCCAAATGACGGCGCGATGTACGCAGCATGGCTCAAAGACGCATCGCAGCTCAATGCGAACACCCTTCGCGTGTACACCCTGCTGCCCCCGTCCTTTTACCGAGCTTTCCATCACGACATTGAGAGCGGAAGCAAGCTCTCTTTGATCCAGCAGATCTGGGTGGGGGATCCAGAAGACGAGAATCTATATCGGCCAGATTTTCAGGAAGAGACAAAAGCGGAAATTCGCTACGTCGTCGATGCGATCCATGGACGAGGTGAAATTCCCGGGAAGCGAACGCGGGGCAGCGGAATCTACGAATTTGATCTGGCGGATCGCGTCGCTGGCTATGTGCTTGGAAGTGAGATGGATCCGAAGGTGATCCAACACACCAACCTTCTGAATGGCAACGGCCGGACTTATGAAGGTAAGTATTTGTCGGTGAGCAATGCAACGGCCACCGAAGCGTGGCTGGCGCAGATGGCGGATTACCTCTTCGATTACGAAGAATCCACCTACAACTGGCAGCATCCGGTGGCAATGCTGAGTGGCCCGGGAGCAGATCCGGCGGCGACCGCTCCTCTCGAGGCGAAGATAAAAATAAAGCCACAGTGTGCCGCCGGCATCTTTGCGGCATATCCCGTAAGCCCCTTCTTTCCCGAATATATTGACCGCAATCCTCGATACGCCAGCGCCCGTGATGCGCAGGGTCCGAATCCCGCGTTAGGGATCGCCCGTGAACTGCGCTCCCACTTACCGGTTCCATTAGTGGTGGGCGAGTATGGCGTCTCAACATCAATGGAGCCCCGGCGTGTATTCACTTCAACCTGGAATCAGGGAGGCTATAGCGAATCTCAGCAGGCGGAGGCGCTGGTTCGATTGACGCGCTCATTCAAAAGCGCCGGTGTTGCTGGGGCTTTGATTTTTGAACTGGCGGATGAATGGTATCGAGAAGGATGGATCAGCGAAGGATTTCAGAGTTCGCCCGACAAAGCCTCGTTGTCCTTGAATGATCTTGATCCAGCGAAGCGCTACGGGCTAATCGGCTACCACACCAGCAAATGGCAGCTCTTCTCGGGCGATCCGCAATTGTGGGACAAAGAAAAGAAAGTTGTCACAGACGCATCTCCGTCAAAGGCGGCGGACTCGTATGACGGCGAGCGGACACTTCGCAGTTTGCAGATCGCGGCAGATGAAGGATATCTGTACCTTCGCTTGCAATTGGAGTGTCTCGATTGCGCGGGCACTAAGCACACTGGAAAAGCTAAGCTCGATAAAGCCGCATACGCGATCGCATTGAACACGAGACCCGGCGCGGCCGGCATTCAGTCGCTACCATTTGGCGATGCGAGCCTTGACAGAGGCGCCGACTTTCTTTTGGTGTTGAGTGCCCCGGAGCGCAGCAAGATGCTGATCGCCGAGAGCTATAACCCCTTTCAAGCCATTTCCCAACCCGGAGATCCGGGACTCAAACACGTTGTATACAAGCCCCAATTCTCTTCGGCCCTTTTAAAAAACGGCACCTTCCAACTGATGCCACAAGAACAATCGCCGGGACAACTCTTGTACGGCGATCCTCAGTCCCGGGACTACGATTCAAGAGCTCAATGGTATGCGGACGTAAAGCACAGCGCTATTCTCGCCCGAATTCCCTGGGGACAGTTGCTTATTACCGATCCGGCATCGTTGCAGGTATTTGCGAGCTACAAGAAGTCGGAAGGTGTGCGGAGCGCGGGGACTGTAGGTATACAGGCGACAGCTTACGTTCTGAAGACGAAAGGCGCAGGCGAGCTAAAAGATATGGCCGTCATCGAGTCCGTTCCTTCCAGCCGAGATCCAGAACCGTTTGTCTGGAACCGATGGGACTCTGTGAAGGCGGAAGGGTATCGGAAGAAAGCCTTCACCGCCGTTGCTCAGGAATTTGCGAAATCGGATAAAGGCAGGGGTCGCTGAAGATGAACCGCAGCGGGGTGAACTCGTTTTGGATCTGCGAATGAGAGTCACAGTAAAGATGCTGATCAGGAGCTGCATAAAAGGCGGACTGTTCTTGTTCTTGTTCATCTTCTCGATGCTGGCCTTGAGGGCCACGGCCGAGGATGAAGTGGCGCACGCTCGTGAGCTGGCTTTTAAGGGAGGACAATACCGAGCTCAGGCGTTAGCTGAATTACAAAGCCGCTTGGCAAGAGTGCCCGATGATGGCGACGCTCTGACCTTGTATGGAACCATTCTGTCCTGGGAAGGACATTACGACGAATCACGGCAGGCGTTGCAAAAAGTTCTGGACCGGAATCCCGACCACTCCGACGCTCTTCCGGCCATGTTGAATTTGGAATTATGGTCGGATCGCCCAAAACACGCCGAAGAGCTGGCCTTGGCTGCTTTGCAACGCCACGCGGATAACCCCGAGATGCTTTTGTTCCTCGCGCGAGCACAACGAGATCAGAACCGACAAAAAGATGCCGCCAAAACGCTGGATCACTTATTGCAGATTCAGCCCTCGAACCAGCAAGCGCTGGAGATGCGCCGTCGTATGGTCTACATGGCCCGTCAGTGGGAAGCGTCCTATGAGTTTACCGACGACTTCTTCAGCAGCGTATTTGCTTCGCAGCAGGAACACACGGTGAGCCTGCGTGCCCCCACACAGTGGGGATCTGTGATCGGGCGGGCGTCCCGCGCGGATCGCTTCGGCGATCACAGTAATCAGTTCTCGGGTGAATTCTATCCCCATCTTCGGATAGGTACGTACGGCTATCTGGCAGTTTCAGGATCCCCGGATGCGGTTCTGTATCCTCGGTATTCCATCGGCGCCGACCTGTATCAGAGTCTGGGACACGGCTTCGAAGGCTCGGGAGGGTATCGTCGGTTGCAGTTTTGCGATGATTTGAATATATTAACC
>JASLEQ010000723.1 GCA_030151135.1 Candidatus Sulfotelmatobacter sp.
GGCATTCTGGATCTGACGCGCGGGGAGATGGGGACTCGGGGAACGGCGGAAGATCGCGAGCGTGAAGCCAACGATGCGGCGAAGATTTTGGGCGCGGTCTGGAGACGAGCACTCGATATTCCCGATGGGCGCGTGGAGAACACGTGGGAGAACAAACTGAAGGTGGCTGGCGCCATTCGTGAGGTGCGGCCGCGAGTGGTGATTTTGCCGTACTGGAAAGGACGGCATCCGGATCATTACACAGCATCGGTGCTGGGATACGAAGCATGCTTTCTGGCGGGACTGAAGAAGTTAGGGGCCAAGGGCCAGGGACTGGGGGCCAGCACTGGAAACCACGAGATTTCGCAATTAGCTCCTCACAGGCCGTTCAAGATCGTTTACGCGACGCTCTACTACGACGTTCGACCGTCGTTCGTTGTCGATATCAGCGATCAGTTTGAGGGAAAGTTTTCTTCCATCATGGCGTACAAGTCGCAATTCGGCGACCAGGATGCGGGAAAAGACATCTTCCCTGCCGAACAGGAAATCCGCTCGCGCGTTGAATCCATGGCACGATTTTACGGGATGCTGGGCGGAGTGACCTATGGCGAACCGTTTCTACAAAAAGAGGTCGGGCTGGTTGACGATCTCCTGGCGATCCCAGTCAAATCCATTTAGCATTTCTGAACTTATTGATCCGGAGAAACTGCAAGTATGCATCGTTTTGTCCTCGTCCTGATCGTCTTACTCGCGATGTCGACTGCTGCCATAGCGCAAGCGGGCGCGTGGCAGATTGACCCGAAACATTCCTCGGCGGAATTCGCGGTGAGACACCTTGCCGTTTCGACGGTGCGCGGCGCATTCACCAAGGTCAGCGGTAGCGTCCAGTATGATCCGGCGGACCCCAGCAAAGATTCTATTAATGTAACCATCGACGCGAACTCGGTCGATACCCGGGTGGAGGCGCGGGACAATGACTTGCGCAGCCCTCACTTTCTGGACGTGCAGAAATATCCAACCATCACGTTTAAGTCGAAGCAGGTGAAGTCGGCAGGGGAAGGCAAACTGCAAATCATTGGCGATCTGACAATTCACGGCGTCGCAAAGCAAGTAACCCTGGACGTTGATGGACCATCGGCTCCAATCAAAGATCCCATGGGGAACCAGCGAATCGGGGCCTCAGCCTCTACGAAGATCAATCGCAAGGACTTCGGAGTGGACGGGGCTCCCGGCATAGTGGGCGACGACATCACTATCACCATTGACACGGAAATGATCCAACCTCAGCAAAAATAAGATAGACTGACGCGGCTGCCTTGGGGGGTAGCGGGTTCTACTTGTCTTTTTTCCGGGAGGCCAGGTATGAGGAGCAGTGCGCGTGTAAGTACCCTTCTGTTCGTACTCAGTTTCAGTCTAGTTTTTGCGGCGTATGGCAGCGGCGCCGTGACGGTCTCGCCTGCAAAAGTCGCACTCGCCGGCACGACCCAGACGCAGCAGTTCACCGCCTCCATGAATGGCGTCACATGGAGCGTTGATGGCATCGCGGGCGGCAACTCGACGGTTGGCAAGATCACCACGGGCGGCCTATACACTCCTCCGTCCAAGGGCGGCATTCACAAGATCACCGCAGCGGCAAGCGGCGCGAGCGGAACGGCTTATGTGGCTGTGACCGATTTGACCGGCGTTGAGACGTTTCATAACGATCAGGCGCGCGATGGCGTGAATTCCCATGAATTCGCATTATCGGGAACGACGGTGAACACCAACCTGTTCGGAAAATTATTCTCCTGCTCGGTGGACGGAGCGGTTTACGCGCAACCGCTGTGGGTGAAGGGCGTGAGCATTGCCGGTGGCACTCACAATGTCCTGGTCGTAGCCACGGCGCACGACAGTGCGTACGTCTTCGACGCCGATGCCAGCCCGTGCGTCACCTATTGGCATGTCAACCTGCTCGACACTTTGCATGGCGGAACCACCGGCGAGTCGCCGATCACATGGAATGATGTCGGCAATTGCTATGGCGATATCTATCCCGAAGTCGGCGTGACCGGAACGCCTGTGATCGATTCTTCCAGCCAGACGATCTATCTGGTGAGCGCCTCGGAAAGCAATCCTTCGAACTCGGGCAATTGCAGCGGCAGCAAGGGAAATTTCTATCATCGGCTCCATGCGCTCGACCTCTACACGGGAACCGAGAAATTCAATGCGCCGGTCACCATTGCTGCGCAGGTTCCAGGGACGGGCGACGGATCGATCAACGGGATGGTTTATTTCACTTCGCAACTGGAGCACAACCGGTCTGGCCTGGCGGAATCTGGCGGCAAGATTTACGTTCCATTCGCGGCGCACGAGGATGCGACTCCGTATCACGGCTGGCTGATTGCGTACAAGGCATCAAATGTTCAATTGCAGGCAGGGGTGTTCAACACAACTCCGAATGGGGTGAACGGAGCGGATGGCGGCATTTGGGGTGCGGGCAGCGCCCCAGCGATTGACAGCGGCGGAGACGTATATTTTGCGACCGGCAATGGGGTGTTCGACGAGTTGCCTCCGCCGCCTAATGACGACTACGGGGACACCATTCTACGGTTGCACTACGCTGCGGGAACGACCTTGAATGGCACCAATCTGAGTGTTGCCGGATACTTCACGCCATACGATCAGGGCCTACTGGCCCAGTATGACGGTGACTTGGGATCCGGAGGAGTTGTTCTTTTTCCCAACCAAACAGGCTCCGGGCCTCAACACCTTCTGGTTGAGGTTGGAAAAGAAGGGGTGGTGTACCTGATCAACCGCGACAATATGGGGCAGTACAACTCAAGCAACAACGATCAGATCGTGCAGAGCTTCAACGGACCGGGGTCCGGCCTTTGGGGCTCACCTGCACTGTGGGCGAACAACTTATACATTGGCGGGCAGTACGACTCGATCCGGCAGTTTACGTTCAATGCAGCAACCGAGTTGTTCAATTCCAGCGTGTTTGCGCAGTCTCCGACGTGGTACGGATACCCAGGATCTGCGTTGTCCGTTTCATCGCAGGGAGGGACACACGGAATCGTGTGGTCGATCGACGCGAGCGCGTATGGATATGCCAATCCGAATGCGGGAGTGAACTGCTCGATAGTTCCGCTGCCGGCAGCCTGCAGCGGGCCCGCGGTTCTGCACGCCTACAATGCGACGAATATTGCGCAGGAATACTGGAACAGCAGTCAAGCGGCGAATAATCGCGACCAGGCGGGGAATGCTGTGAAATTCGTCCCGCCTACAGTCGCCAACGGGAAAGTTTATGTAGGAACGAGTACCGAGATTGACGTCTACGGACTCCTGCCGAATTGACGCCGGCAGCATCTTTGCTGTCTGCCGGTGGATTTCACCCCACGGCAGACAGCAGTTTCGCTGTACTGGTCGTGCGAAGTCGACAGGATGGACGCTGTTCCTTGGCTAGAAGATCCTCCGGAAGAGCCAGAACAACGAACCGGACAACAACATCGCCACGGGCAGCGTGAGCACCCACGCCAAAGCCAGGTTGCGGACCGTGCTCAGCTGAATGCCGGAGTGATTCGCCGCCATAGTTCCGGCGACGCCCGAGGAGAGCACGTGCGTCGTACTGACCGGCAATCCGAATCCATCAGCGGCTCCGATGGTCGCCATCGCGGTGATTTCCGCAGCCGCGCCTTGCGCGTAGGTCAAATGCTCTTTTCCAATCTTCTCACCCACAGTCACGACGATCCGCTTCCAGCCAACCATCGTTCCCAGGCCCAATGCCATTGCGACCGCGACCTTCACCCAGGTTGGGATGAAGCGCGTGGAGCGATCCACGTGCTTTTTGTAATTGGCCAGCGTTGCCGCGTCTGCCGCTGAGAATTTTGGCTGGCCGGTTTTGGCGGTGATTCGAAGAGCTTCACTCATCAGATACAAATCGTTGCGGAAGTTGCGCACGCGGTCCGTGGGAACGTTTTTCAGTTCTTTGTAGATGCTGGTTTCGTTGCCAATGTCATTCACGAGCGTGCGCATGGCCAGCATGGTATTGGAGTTGAACTGCTTGGTGCGGATGAAGTCGGTGACGTCGTCGCGGGCATCGCCGATCACAGCTCCGGGCTGCACATAATGATCGAGCGCCTCCGCGGCCTGCTGCGAGACGGCAATGAAGTCCTGCGACTCCTGAAAGGTGACGGCATGATTCAAGGCATAGGCGGTGGGAACCGTGCCGATCAGAATCAGCATGATCAGGCCCATCCCCTTCTGGCCATCGTTCGATCCGTGGAAGAAGCTGACACCGGTGCAGGTCAGCACGAGCAGGCAGCGTATGTAGAACGGAGGTGGTTCCGTCCCTACCGGTGCGCGATAGAGCTTCTCATCTTTGATGACAGCCTTTGCTACCAGTAATAAAAGAGCCGCAACGCCAAAACCGACGAGGGGAGATAGCAGCAGCGATTTGCCGATGTTCGACGCCTGCGCCCAATCGACGCCCGAGGTACCGCTCTTGCCCGACAGCAACTGGTTAGCAATACCGACGCCGATCACCGATCCGATCAAGGTGTGAGAACTGGATGCCGGCAACCCAAAATACCAGGTGCCGAGATTCCATATGATGGCGGCAACGAGCAGGGCAAAGACCATGGCGAAGCCGGCTT
>JASLEQ010000744.1 GCA_030151135.1 Candidatus Sulfotelmatobacter sp.
ATCGGGTGGTATCATGCTGGTCGCTTCAATTGCCAAGGACAGGGTGGCATTCCTGCCAAACCGATCAGAGCCGGAATCAGTAGCAGCGACGTCACCGTCAAGTTGGAAAATCCTGAGAGTCGCTTGACGAAGGTGGGCACCCCAAAAGATCGTTCCTAGAGCTCCAGTGAGAGCCAGGAAATATACCAGAATCAGACGCGGTATTCGGAGGTCGCAGAATGCCTCCATGATTGTGTAGCTTCGAAGGTCCTTTTTCGCCTCGAGTTCCGCTTGCAATTCTTTAAGGAGCCAGTCACGCTCGTCTCGAGATAGCCAGCGCGCTTGCGCGGGCCTGTATGTCATGTAAAAGTAGGTGACGATTCCAATTAGAACAGCGGGAATCCCCTCCAGAATAAAAAGCCAGCGCCAGGCGGCCAGCGACCGCCAGTGTACAGTCAGGAGCCACCCGGCGCGGGGCGACCCGATCAAAGCAGCGGCGGGCTTCGCTGCATATAAGCAAGCGATAGCCTGAGTCCGGTCGCGCACACAAAACCAATGTGTCAAAGATACGATCATGCCCGGGAAAAAGCTGGATTCAGCTGCTCCGAGAAAGAACCGGGCGACGCAGAACTGGGCCGCAGTATGCACAAACCCGGTCAGGATCGTAACGATTCCCCACGAGATCATGATTCGGGCAATCCATTTCCTCGCGCTCCAGCGTTCGACGATGAGCGCCCCGGGTATTTCGAAGAGAACATAGGTTATGTAGAACATTGCGACGCCCAGGCCGTACACACGATCGCTGAAGCCCAGATCAATGTCAGATCAGCTCAAATCTCAGCTGTTGCCAACGGCCAAACCGCTCATCTACATCCGATTATGCGCGATCGTGCGGATTACGTCCTGAAAGCGCGCATCGTTATGCCGATCCCGAACCGCACCCAGTTTCCGGATTCCAGGCGCAATGCGGACTTTCAAGACGGATCTCGCAACTTGATGGGAAGGAATAGTTTATTCGAGGATCCCGCTCCGCGCTCGCGAACTCTGCATCTTACTTATTACGCCTGAAGGTTTGCCGTCGAGTTGAACTTTCGTATAGCAATGCCTCAGTGTCCACCAATGTCCAACATCATTGCTCCCAACTCGATGATTTGCGGCTGCCCTTCCGATGGTACCGATTGCCCCCTCGAACCTTTTGATACAACGGGACCGGTCAAGTGAGCGACCACGGGCTAGCGTCGCCGACCTTCACACATCCGCCAGCAGAGCGAAGAGTGCCGATCCTAACGCCGCTAGGGGAACTCGGCAACGATTTCTTCGAGTGGTTTGGAAGTCTAGGAATCTTCGCATGGAACGTCGCCCGTTCGGCTTGCCGGCCGCCGTTTGAATGGGGCGAGCTGGTGCGCCAACTCGATGAGGTCGGTTCGAAGTCGCTGCCGCTGGTTGCGCTCGCCGGATCTGCTATCGGTGCGGTCCTGGCCATGCAGGCCCGTCAGAGCCTGACCCAGTTTGGAGCCAAGTCCCTCTTTCCCTCAGCCATCGTCTACTCCGTGGTTCAGGAGATGGGGCCCATCATCACCGGCCTCGTCGTTAGCGGCCGGGTGGGAGCCGGCATCGGCGCGGAATTGGCGTCGATGAAGGTATCTGAGCAGATCGACGCGCTGGAAGTTTCGGCCGTAAGCCCGTACCGTTTCCTGGCCGCACCGCGCATTCTCGCCTGCATTTTGATGATGCCTCTGCTCACGGTTGCTGCCGATTTTTGGGCGCTGCTCGTCGGTTGGTTCGCCAACGCTTTGGTGGACCCTATGTCACTGCATCGCTTTATCGAGAGCGGCTTCAACGGCGCGACGCTAAGCACTTTTCTGCCACCTACTTTAAAGACCGCTGTCTTCGGGGCGATTGTGGGGCTGATCTCGTGCTTCCAGGGCATGACGACAACGGGCGGCGCTGAAGGCGTCGGACGCGCCGCAACAAAATCTGTAGTATTGGCTTCCTTGTTCGTCATCCTCGCTGACGTTGTCCTGGTCAAATTGATCCTCGTGGTGTTCCCGAAGTGAATTCCAATCCTGCCAACGCTCGAAGCTCTTCCCTGAGGATGCTTTCCGCCGCTGACGTTCCACAAGCCGCGAACGGCGATGCTGCTCCCATCGTGAACGTCCAGAACGTATACAAGGCGTTTGGACCGCAGCATGTGTTGAACGGCGTCAGTCTGACTGTAAACCCCGGAGAAACCCGCGCCGTTCTGGGCCGCAGCGGAACCGGGAAGAGTGTGTTGCTGCGCCTCATCGTGGGGCTCCAGCAGCCAGACTCGGGCACCGTCAAGGTATTCGGAAAAAACACGGCCGGACTCTCCCTCGACCAACTCGCGCCGATCCGCATGAAGATGGGATTTCTCTTTCAACATGCAGCCCTCTATGACTCGCTCAGCGTCGCAGAGAATGTGGCCTTCCCGCTGCGACATCATCGCGCAAACATGGCCAGGAGCGAACAGGACGACCGTGTGCACCAGGTGCTCTCTGAAGTAGGCATGGAAAATCAGGCCGCCAAGATGCCCGCGGATCTCTCCGGAGGAATGCAAAAGCGCATCGGTCTGGCGCGCTCTCTCATCCTCGACCCTGATCTGCTGCTGCTCGATGAGCCCACTGCCGGCCTCGACCCAATAGGCTCAGCGGAGATCAACGAACTGGTCCTTAAACTGCAAGAAGAGCATCACATGGCGTTCATTGTCGTCACGCACGACATGCACAGTGCGCGGACAATTGCCGATCGTCTCATCCTGCTCGACAAGGGCTGCGTGGTAATCGATGGCAGCTTCGCAGAACTCCAGGACAGCAGCATCGAATTTGTTCGGGAGTTCCTCAAGTATTCCTAGGAGAAAATATGTCCAGAGTTGCGCGGCTGGGGGCCTTTATCGTCGTTACGTTGGTGGTGTTTGTCGCCGGTATCTTCATTATCGGAAGCAAAGAGTACTTATTCAGTTCCACTTATCAAGTCAAGGCCCAGTTCGACAACGTAGTCGGTTTAGCTGAGGGAGCCGCGGTGCAGGTGGGCGGAGTGCACAGCGGGACTGTGCGCAGCATTTTGTTGCCGCATCATCCCGGCGAAAAGGTTACAGTGTTCATCGATCTTGAACGATCGACACACGAAATCCTCAAGAAGGATTCCGTAGCATCGATCGAAACCGAGGGTCTCCTGGGAAATCAGTTCGTAGCGGTGTCGTTTGGATCGCAGGGAGCCGGGGACCTTCGCGATGGCGATACGATTG
>JASLEQ010000041.1 GCA_030151135.1 Candidatus Sulfotelmatobacter sp.
ACCTCAAGGATTCATCCATGGATAAGTTCGTCATTCGCGGCGGAGAGCCGCTACTGGGTACGGTACGCGTCAGCGGAGCGAAAAATGCCGCGCTCCCCTGTATGGCCGCCGCCCTGCTCACCGATCAGCCCGTCGTCCTCGAGAATATTCCGCAGGTTCGCGACATTCAGACCACGCGCAATCTACTGGCGGCCATGGGTGCGGAGGTCGAACTCGGTTACGGACGCGCCCACCACCGCACCACCATTCACTGCGAAAAACTCGCCGCTCCCGAAGCTTCCTATGAGCTGGTCAAGACAATGCGCGCCTCGACGCTGGTCTTGGGACCGCTCGTCGCCCGGTGCGGCCGCGCCCGCGTCTCTCTCCCCGGGGGATGCGCGATCGGCGCCCGCCCCATCGATCTGCATATCAAAGGTCTGGAAAAACTGGGCGCGAAAATCACGCAGGATCACGGATACATTGAGGCCAGCGCTTCCCGCCTCAAAGGTGCGGAAATCGTTTTCGACAAAATCACTGTCACCGGTACTGAAGACTTGCTCATGGCGGCCACACTCGCTGAAGGGGAGTCCGTCCTGCAGAACTGCGCGCGCGAGCCAGAAGTGGAAGACCTCGCCGACCTGCTGAACAAAATGGGAGCCAAGATCGAAGGTGCGGGTACACCGACGATTCGCGTGAAAGGCGTCCCCAAATTGAAGGGCGCGAAGCACCGCATCATTCCCGACCGCATCGAAGCCGGAACCTTCATCATCGCAGGCGCAATGACCGGAGGAGATCTCAATATTTCCGGATGCGATCCCAAACATCTCGGAGCGCTACTCAGCAAGCTCAAAGATACCGGCGTCAAAACGAAAACATCGGTCGATGCTGTCCGGGTCATGGGCGACAATCCGTTTACCGCCGCCGACATGACCACCGAGGAGCATCCCGGATTTCCGACCGACTGCCAGGCACAGTACATGGCGCTCGCCACCCAGGCCGAGGGCACTTCGATCATCACCGAAAATATCTTCGAGAACCGCTTCATGCATGCCCAGGAACTCGTGCGCATGGGCGCCAACATCAAGATTGAAGGGCGGCGTGCCGTCGTCCGCGGTAAAACTCCCTTGAGCGCCGCGGCAGTGCTGGCCAGCGATCTGCGGGCATCCGCCTCGCTGGTGCTGGCCGCCTTAGTTGCCGATGGCGAAACCATCATCGACCGCGTCTACCACATCGACCGCGGCTACGAACGTATTGAAGAAAAGCTGAAAGACGTCGGCGCGCAAATCAAGCGCATCGGCGAGATGTTCCCGAAGAAAGCCGTAGCGGCAAAGTGACGATCTCTCGCACCGCCCATGGGACGTGTCCACCGTCCTGACTGGCTCGAGCGAGAAGCAGTTGTATGCTGCGCTCGCGTGCACGAAGGTCGATTGCAACCTGCGGCAACGCTCAAAGCAAGCGACTCGCCTATGCCACCACCGATAGCGTGCTCGCACTCGACTGTGAAGAAGCCGGTGTTGAGGTCGTGCTGCTGCTCGGGTCCAGGCTCGGGAACAATTGCTGCATCGTGCCGTACACCTGCTGTGCCTCCGTCAAATTTCCGGACTGCAAGTCTTGCCCTAGAAGGCTGAACAGTTGGCTCGCCTCGCTGGTCTCTCCGCCGCCGTGATGATGGTGATGATGCCTTTGCGCGCTCTGGCTCCGGGAATCCTGCTGAATCTTCGAATAATCCTGCTGGGCCGCTGACAGATTCCCTGACTTCAGATCCGTGGCCAGCTGGGTGAAATCCTGAGTCAGTGGATTGCTGCTCTGGGAAGAAGGCGTCGCGCCCGTCTGCGACCCGAGTTGTTGCAATTCCGTCATGTCCTGCTGGGAGGCGGATACGTTGCCCGACTGCAGATCCCGCCCGAGTTGCTGAAATTCCTGTCGAAATTGCTGAAAGTTATTTTGAACATTCTGGCTCGTAAACCAACTGCTCGACGAAATTCCCGCGACTGACATTGCCCCTCCTTATCGATCAGGTCCGCTCCATTATTCAAACGGCCCGGCGCTCATCGACCTTTCAGCAGGTGCAGTTCAACCTCCATATCTTGCTGGTTTCAGCCAGCCCATAATCACTAGAGCCCTCGAAACTTGGAGAACCGCCTTTCCTCCATCCCACCGAATGGCGATCAAGCCCCGGCAATCTCTGCGACTTCAGCCGGGCAAATCATGCCTATTTCCACGCGGCCAGCAACTAGCGTGACGAATTAGAATCTAGATAGAAATAGCAACCCGCTTTGAAGGAGCTTGGCCTCGAGCGCTGTGCCAACGGGAAAGAATCGGGCTTTCGGCGATAAGGAAGTCCAACGCTGCTGTCGGAGACCGATAGAAGCAGGTTGCTACGCGGAAAGCTGAACCCATGGCCCTCTCCCGTCCCGTTGTCCAGTGTTGTTCAAGAGCCATGCGGCTTCTACTTTTATTTGGTCTTATGACTACCTGCGCATGGGCGCAACGGCCGCCCATGCACGTGCCCGTTGGTCCGCCACCTCTTCCGCGTGCCCCCGTTTATCACGCCCCCGTGTACCAGCCGCCCGTTTATCAACCGCCCGCCTACCGCATGCCTGCTTACGGACTAAACTCCACTCGAATTCCCTCGAGCCCCGCAAATGGCATTGGCATGCTCGCCTTTCGACATCCGTTTCCAAATCGCCCGCTGCCGCTGCGGGATCGTTTCTACACCTTCCCGGTTTTCGCCAATCCTTTCTGGACCTACAACTTCTGTTGGTGGGGCATCTGCGATCCGTATTGGACTTCTAGCTTTGTTTATAACGTTGCGCCTGCCGATCAGTGGAATCCCGCTCACTACACCGTCCCGCCGTCATCGCCGCCGGTTTCCGTCTATGGCATGGAGAGGGAAGACATTCCTCAGCTCTTTCTGAAAGACGGGACGATCCTCAATGTGACCGACTATTGGCTGATTGACGGCCAACTGCATTTCAAGATGATCGAACAATCAACGCAGCCTACGGAGGAGC
>JASLEQ010000067.1 GCA_030151135.1 Candidatus Sulfotelmatobacter sp.
CGTTCTCGCCGAAGGTTGAAATAAGCATTGAAGTAGCTCAATGCCAGTTCGCGCAGGCTGCGGTAGACGGGTTCTCTCCAGCGGCAGCCCGTGTAATTCGATTTCGCGATCGCTCCCCAGTGACCGTCTTCCTGAAAGACGGCGATCACGTGATCGGTGTCGTGCTCGGCTTCAAAATCGAGTATCAATGGAGGGTATCCGTTCGCCCGCAACGCTGCCGCGCCGAAGATCGCTCCCTCCAGACAATGCGACGATTCCTCCGCCAGCACTTTTCGCGGAGACCATGCCGTGTCTTCCAGGTGATACGGCATGTCGTCGAGAAACTTCTGAATGCCGTAGGGATTTTTCATGCTGCGCAGCTTGCGCAGTTCTTTCGGAGTGAAGCTGGATCGAGTGGTGTCGATGGGAAGAGTCTTCTTTCTGGCGCGCAACTCGTTTGACCTCGTCAGTCACTGACTACAGTCTTCTTCTTTTTGACCACGGTCGAGGTCTTAGCGTCAAACGAAATCTCGCAACGAAAGCCTTCTTCTTCCAAAACCCACGAGTCGCTGACCTTTTGCCGAGGGCTCAAGCTCGCATTCATGCTGTTGATCGCCTTGCCTGCTTCTTCCTTCGACATGCCGGCCGAAATCTGATCGCACACGGAACTGGCGTGCAGGTTCAATCTCTGCCCTTCATGCTCTGACTTCGCTCCCGGCGATGGAGACTTTTCGTTCTGTTGACCGGGCACCTTTCGCCATATTTCGTGCCCTTCCGCATCGAGGGCACGGATTACGGTTCCTTGCGGACAATCTTCCAGCACGTAGAGGTCGGGACCGGTTGCGCTGGGGACGGCCTGCACGATCTGTTTGTTTTTGCACCCTGGAATCGGGGCAACCGACCAGATTTTGGTTCCGGCCGGCAGCGTTTTGCCGTCTCGGATGTCTATTGTCGCCTCCGCCGAGTCTCCCTCCGCGTACGCTGACAATCTCACGGAAGCAGAGGCGCCCTTTGCCGTCACAATAACTTCGTCGTTCTGCGTATCGATCGTCGCGACGTTCTCCGGTGAGATGCTCCAGCGCACGTTTTGCCGCTTGCGCCCGTCTTTTCCGACTGCCCGAAAGCTGCGCGTTTCGCCTAGCAGCATCGTCGCCTCATTGGGAGAAATGTTCAATGGTGCGGGATTTTGCGCGAGCGCGCAGACGGCGACAATCAGGCAAACAAAAAGCAGACGATGACTTTTGAGCGCGGACATGGAATGCGCCTACGCTCCAGGTGTACGCCGTTTTCAATTGTTCTGAAAGTTACTTCGGAGATGGATGTGTTAGAGGTTAGTGATCCGGCGCGATCGAGAATACCTGGGCCAACTCGGAAGGCTGGTCGACCATGACATCCGGTTGCTCGACTTCCAGCGTGTGCGGGGCGAATCCGTAGGTCACAGCAACCGTATGGAGTCCTGCGTTCCTCCCGGTGCGAACATCCACATGCGAATCTCCGACGATTGCCGCTTGCTCGGGCCTCACTCCGGCCTCATGCATTAACTTCAGAGCCCCCTCCGGATCGGGCTTCTTCGTGGCAAAACTGTTTCCGCCGTAGACTTGGACGAAATACTTTCCCAATTCGAGGGCATCGACAATGGCACGCGACGGGATCACTGGCTTGTTTGTCAGCACGGCCAGATTTCGAGGATGCCCATTGCTGGAGTTCTGGATCTTCCCCAAGGCTTCTCGAATCCCCGGATAAACGATGGTGTGATCGAGTTTATGCTCCCGGTAGTACGAGAGAAAAAACTCCAGTCCTTTCCGCACAAGCGCCTCATCGATTGCTTCCGGGCCCAGCGCTCTCTTGATGAGAACGGGAGCGCCGTCGCCGACATAGCTGGCAATGACCTCCTCGGGCAGTTCAGGCCGATCAATATGCCGCAAGGCTGCATTGACAGAGTGCACTAAATCCAGGCGTGAATCGATCAGCGTGCCGTCGAGGTCGAAGATGACAAATTCAATTAAGCGCGGGTCAAAGCCGCGATGAATGCGAATCATGAATACTTCAGAATAAAGCACTCGGCAGCCAGCCGCCAGCAGCTAGTGTCGAGTCCATCCCTTGGAGGCCAGCCAGTTCTCCCACCATTGTTGGTTATCCTCAATGGCTTTGCGGTGCTCTGGCGGCAGGTCGGGTCCGGGTTCCGGGATCACATGCAATGCCGGCAGCCCGACAGACGCTCGCAGCTCGTTGATTCGCTTGGGATCAGCCAGCTTCCACGGGCGGGGCCGCCCATCCCGGGGATCGTCGGCCCACTGCGAGCCGTAGCGTTGCGGGCGGCCTTCATACATTGCGATGCGGTCTTCCAGGTACGCGGCTTGCCAGGCGGGGGTGCGTCCCGAGGACACAGATTCCGTGATCAGAAATAGAACTCGCTTCTGGAAATCCGGCTCTCCGATGGCGTGCTGAGCGATCAGCCATGCCGCCTCGGAGCCGTCTTTGCCAGCGATGTCTTCTGCGGGCCAGCCATGCTCGGCAATCAGTTCGCGCAGTCGTGCAGCATTCTTGACATGAACCGCTTCCATCTGCAGAACGTAGGCTCCGCCGAGTTGGCCGGAGTCAAG
>JASLEQ010000131.1 GCA_030151135.1 Candidatus Sulfotelmatobacter sp.
CCCAGAACTGCGGAACAGGTTGATCAAGGCCGAATTATGGCCGCAAGGCAAGATGGCGCGCCTGGCTTGCTATCTTGCCGGGCTCGCCATTGCACTGTTCGGCTTGCAGGAAATTCTGGGACTGTTCCGGCGAACCTGGGCTGAACCTCTGGGCGGCTGGATTACTTTTCTCATCTTCGTCGCCGGTTTTCTCTTCTTTCTGCTCGCGTTTCGCTGGGTTCGCCGGCGCATCTTATGGCGCCTGCGCAACCGGCTGATTGTCACCTACATATTTATAGGTGCGATTCCCGTTGTCCTGCTGGTGGCGATGGGTGTCATCACGCTTTACGGCCTGGGAGGACAGTTTGCGGTCTTCGTCGTCTCCTCCGAAATTGACGCCCAATTGCGCAGCCTTGAAGCCGTTAACGGGGCCATCACCAACGAACTTGCAGCCCACATCGAGCGCGGAGACAAAGCCACTCCCGAATCATTGACTGGTCTTCGCAAACGCGATCCGGCGTGGAATACTCGCCAGGTCTGCGCGTGGTACGGGGACAAACCGCTGCCGCTCTGCGGCCAATTTGAGGGAACGGGGCTGGCGCCGCCGACCTTCTCGAAAGCCAAGTTTCAGGACATCGTCCAGGACCACGGCCAACTCAATCTTCGGGTTGCGTCTTCCATGGAGATTGGCTCCAACAAGCTCACAGTGGTCACGAGCGAGCCCTTCGACAAAAACCTTATTGGAAAGATTGCGGTAGGCCTGGGCGAAATCACCTTCTATACGCCGGTCGTCAAAGTGGAGGACACTTCACCGGCTTCCACTGGGGCTGCTGCCAACAAGAAGACGGGGCAGGGATTCTATATCACAGAAAATCAGCCCCGGGGAGAGAAGAAGCAAAACGCCGAGATGCATTCCGATTTCACCGTTGGCACGGTCCCGGAACCCGGCAGCAGCTTTGACCGGGAAATCACGTTTGCGACTCCGCTGACGGTAGTGATGTGGCCGAGTGGCGAGCGGGCAAAGTTCGGCCCACTCGTCCAAGTAACGACGCGGCCCACAGTTCTGTACAGTCATCTTTTCGCGGCGCTGGGAGAATTCGTTCGCGGCGTGACCTACATCCTGATGGGCGTCGCCGTCTTCTTCGCGATAATTGAACTGGTCGCGCTGATAATCGGGACGCGCATGACTCGCACCGTCACTGCCGCCGTGGCGCAACTCCATGATGCCACCCGCCACGTGGATCGCGGCGACTTCAGTCATCGCATCCCGGTAAAATCAAGCGATCAACTGGCCGACCTGGCGCACTCATTCAATACAATGACGGCTTCCATCGAGAAGCTCATTCTTGAACAAAAGGAGAAGCAGCGGCTGGAAAACGAACTCGCGATCGCCCGGGAAGTTCAGGATCAGCTTTTCCCCCGCGAAGGGCAAGTCCGCGACCTGGAATCTCTCGAAGTGCACGGTTTCTGCCGTCCGGCGCGCACGGTGAGCGGAGACTATTACGATTTCCTTGCCGCCAGTTCGCACAAAATGATTCTCGCGGTGGGCGACATCAGCGGCAAAGGAATTTCGGCCGCCTTGCTGATGGCCACCATACACTCCGCGGTCCGCGCTTACAGCCTGGAGAGCCTGCCGCAGATGCGAGAGCCGGTGGGTGTTGGCGCGCTCGCGGGATCCGGCATGATGGCCACATGGCCTGAAGGCATCGAAGTATCCCCCGGAGCCTTGCTCGGGCTGCTTAATCACCAACTTTATGACAGCACTCCGGCGGAAAAATATGCGACGTTGTTCCTTGGCATCTACGATGGGCGCAACCGACGCCTGACCTACAGTAACGGCGGCCATCTGCCTCCGATCCTGATTAGTGAAGACGGAAGCATCCGCCGCCTCGAAGCCGGGGGGACCGTCGTAGGACTCTTCGACGCGATGACATACGAAGAGGGTTCCATCGAGATGCAACCGGGAGAAATTTTCATCGCGTACAGCGACGGCGTGACCGAGCCGGAAAATGATTTCGGCGAATTTGGAGAGCAGCGCCTGATCGACTTAGTTCGGCAGAATCGAGGACTTTCGCTCGGCGAAATCAGCCAGATCGTCACGCAAGCCGTGGACAACTGGATTGGAGAGAAAGAGCAACCCGACGATGTAACGTTGGTCCTGGCGCGCGCGCGTTAGTCTCCATTCCTTCCGTGTAGGATGGAGAGTAATGATATTTGGGCTCACGATACAAAAAGTTGGGAAGCGGTTCGATTTCCGCTGCCCGGAGTGCACGTTGATTACTGGCCGGATCGGCCTGATCCGCGAAGAAGGACCTCCCATTAGGCTCTATTGCCAAATCCATCCTGAAAATTTTGGGACTTGGGATACACCTGAAGATATGGAAGCCGAGAGACTTGCGCTGGCGCAACGGATTGGGTTGCGCTAAGCAAGACACCGGCCGGGTAGGATCGATCTCGTATTCCTACTTAGTAACGCCTTCGATGAGCGAACAAAGCGCTCAGGTCTCTATCATGCATTCATTGCGCGCTCCCGATTGCGCAAACAAGTGTGCCGGTATCGGGCGCGAGCTACTCGTGAGCTGAGGTCCGTCTCAATTCTGAGAACACACTATCGGTTGGATTGATTCTGAGGGCGGGTGCGAGTAGATTGGTCTGTCTCATGATTGCCAAGCAACACATTCGAGGAGATTCTTAATGTTAAAACGATTCATTGCGTGTGCTTTTTTGATCGCAAGTTTCGCGGTGTTTAGCTTTGCGGCTGACGAAAACGCGTGCAATGGCGATCCAAACCAGTGGCAGCAATTGTTTAACGGCAAAGACCTGACTGGATGGAAGCACGTCGGGCCTGGCGGCGACACGGTAGAAGACGGACTTATTCACACGCACGGAGGCATGGGTCTTCTTTATTGGACGGGCGGAAAGGTTGGTAACTGCACGATTCACGTCGTCTACCGGATGCGGGACGAGAATGACAACTCCGGTGTATTCGTCCGCATTCCGATCGAGCCGCGGGAAGAGTGGATGCCTGTCCATTATGGGTATGAAGTGCAAATCGACAACCATCCGGAGACCTCCGGCGAAGATGAATATCACCAGACCGGAATGCTGTATTCACTGACCAAACCGCTGGTTGATAAAGCGTGGAAGCCCGGCCCCGAGTGGAACACCATGGATATCACACTCGACGGCAAGCGAACGATTGTCGTGCTGAATGGACAGAAGGTCACAGACTTCAAGGAAGGCGATCCAGTTCCCGCAAAGAAATTTGATTTCGAACCGCAGCGTGGGCCGCGCCCGGAATTTGGCTGGTTCGGACTGCAAAACCATAGCGACAATGACATCGTGTTCTTCAAAGAAGTGGCAATCAAGCCGTTGAAGAAGTAAGGATGCGAGCAAAACTTTTATCGCACCTGAATATGCGATGAAGTACGCGGCTCGCCCGGTTTCCTTCGGCGCCAAAAGCAGGCGTCCGGCATGACCAAGCTGTTCATCTCAATGGAGGGATTCGAATGAAACGCATTCTTTCGCGACGTGCTTTCTTGCAAGGGACGGCGGCTGCCGCGGGCGGCCTCGTAGTTTCAAAGACAGTCCAACTGGAAGCTCAACCATTGCTGCGTCGCGCGGTTGCGCCGAGCGACCGAGTTCGCTTCGGGATGATCGGCATCGGGATGCAGGGATCGGGGCTTTTGGCCGGCGCCATCACGATTCCGGGTGTTGAATGCGTGGGGGCGGCTGATCTGTATGACGGACGGCATACGCTCGCAAAGGAGATCACTGGCAATCCGAATTTGCCCACTACTCGCAAATATCAGGAACTACTCGACCGCAAGGATATCGATTGCATCGTCGCGGCGGTTCCGGACCACTGGCACCGGCGAGTAGTCGTCGACGCATGCAATGCGGGCAAGGATATCTATTGCGAGAAGCCCATGTCGCATACCGTGGCAGATGGCATGGCCATGGTGGAAGCGTCGCACAAGAACAACCGCATCGTGCAGATCGGCTCGCAGCGGGTGAGTTCGGTATTGTGCGCGACTGCGCGCGATCTGTATCAGAAGGGCGCGATTGGCGATATCGAGATGGTGGAACTGACGCTCGGACGCAATGATCCAACCGGCGCCTGGGAATATCCTCCTCCTACCGACCTCTCCCCGGAAACTCTCGACTGGGATACGTGGCTGAATGATGCGCCGAAGGAACCGTTCAACCCATTGCACTTCGCCCGATGGCGCTGCTGGCGCGCATTCGGGACTGGAGTGGCCGGCGACCTTATGGTGCATCTGATCAGCGGTATGATGGCGACGCTCGGCTGGAACGAAGTTCCCCGCTCAGCGGTGGCCATGGGTGGAATCTTCCGATTCAAAGATGGCCGCGACATGCCCGACTTCCATACTGTCCTGTTCGATTACCACGGCATCCCGGTGTATGTACGTCTCGACCTCGGCTGCGAAACTCCGGAATTGGCGCGTTTCATGGGTCCGAAGGGCATGCTCGATGCCGGCGAGTTTGACTTAAAGCACAGCGTTCAACCCGGAATCGATCTTGCCCCAAGCTACTACGCAAACAGCTTCCCGGCGAAAATGCGCGACGCGTACTTCAAGGAATGGCACGAAAAGAACGATCCGCAACTGGGCAAGGAACCCGAATACACCGACACGGTCTATAAAGGACACGACTGGGACGATATGCGTCCACACCTGAATGTATTTTTCGAAGCGGTAAAGTCTCGCAAGCCGGTGACCGAGGATGCGGTGTTCGGCAACCATGCGGCAATCGCGTGCCACATGGCAAACGAGTCCTACTTCCGGCAGAAACCGGTCACGTGGGACGCTGCGTCGAAGACGATCAAGTCCTAACGCGTCGGAGGAAAAATGTGCTCGACTTTTGCATGCGGGCGGAGCCGGACTATTCCGGTTCTGCTCGCGTTTTTTGTTCTTAAAATCTTTCTTTTTGCACAAGACCTACCCACCGCAAAGCCAGAATCTGTCGGTCTCTCGTCAGAACGACTGGAGCGCATTAGCGACGCCGTGCAACAGGACATTGATGGCAAACGCATTGCGGGCGGCGTCACGCTTATCGTTCGTCATGGCAAGGTGGCGTGGTTCAAAGCACAGGGCATGCAGGATCGCGAGGCCAGCAAAGCGATGCCGACCGATGCGATGTTTCGCATCTGTTCGATGAGCAAGCCGATCACAACCGTCGCGGCGATGATGCTGTATGAAGAAGGCAAGTTCCTGCTTGACGATCCGGTCTCGAAGTACCTGCCCGAATTCAAAGACATGAAGGTGCTGGTGAAGCCGGCGGAAGGTCCGAGATATACGATTCCGGCGGCGAAGGAAATTACCATTCGCGATCTCATGCGCCATACTTCAGGCTTGACCTACAACTGGAACGAAGACCTGGGCGCGATGTACGAGAAGGCAAATGTGGCAAGCGGACTGCTTCAGTATGACGGCACTATCGCCGACAGCACCCGGAACATTGCTGCTCTGCCGCTTCTGTTCAATCCGGGAGACAGATTTGAGTACAGCCTAAGTGTCGACGTGCTGGGACGGCTTATTGAAGTATGGTCGGGGAAGCCTCTGGACGAATTCTTTCGCACTCGAATCTTCGAACCGTTGGGCATGAAAGACACCTACTTCTTCGTTCCAGAGAACAAAGAAAGCCGCCTGGCTACTGCTTACACGTACTATCCCGAACAGGGCCTGAACCGCTTCCCCGACACGCCGATTCGCGAAGGCACATTCGTTTACGGCAGACTATCCGACGAAGGGACCGAAGAAACTTTTCTCCGGCGGCGCGGGCCTGGTTTCAACGGCGATGGACTATGCGCGTTTCTGCAGATGATGTTGGACGAAGGAAAATTCGGGAACACGCGCTTGTTGAGCCGAAAGACGGTGGAGATCATGACGCACGACCAGCTCGGCAAGATCGGGCCGGATCAGGGATTCGGGCTGGGGTTTGGGATCGATGGAGTAAAGAAGCCCTTGTCGGAACTCGGCAGTGTTGGAGCGTACAACTGGGGAGGCTTCTTCTACACCGCATTCTCGATCGATCCGAAAGAGCAGATGATCGTCGTGTTTATGGCGCAATTGCATCCCACCGGAGGGCTGGAACTCGATCGGCAGGTGCATGAGTTGGCGTATCAGGCGATCAACGACTAGGGGGGGGCTGGCCGATGCAAATCTGGCGAGCTCCCATGCAACGAAAATGCTCCGCAACCTGAGCTGATGTTGGGTATATCATTTTTGAAAGTACCTCGTTCGCTCGTCTGAAAGTAGTTTTCCTCTGGAGCGCATATGGCTGCGATCCGTTTAGCAATTAACGGCAAGAACTATTCCGTCGATACCGATCCGCAAATCAGCCTGTTAACGGTACTGCGCGAAAATCTCGACCTGACCGGGAGCAAGTACGGTTGTGGCGAGGGAATGTGCGGTGCCTGCACTGTGCTCATCGACGGCAAAGCACAACGTTCGTGTGTCACCCGCGTCGGCGCCGTCAGCGGCAAGCAAATCACCACGATCGAAGGTCTCGCCAATGAGGATCAACTGCATCCGGTGCAGCAGGCGTTCCTCGACGCCGGAGCGATGCAGTGCGGATACTGCACATCGGGGATGATTATGTCAGCTGCCGCACTGTTGAAGAAGAATTCCTCGCCGAGCGAGGCCGACATCATTGATTTCATGGACGGCAATGTTTGCCGCTGTGGCACCTACTCCCGGATCGTGAAGGCGATTCAGCAGGCTGCGCAGGCGTCCGCGAAAGGAGGAACGCGATGAGCACGAAAACGAATTTCGAAATTCCTCTTGAGCCGGAGCGTTATGAATTGCGCGCGGCCCCGCCGTACCGTTTCAATCTTGATCGAAGAAATTTCTTCAA
>JASLEQ010000168.1 GCA_030151135.1 Candidatus Sulfotelmatobacter sp.
GACGTTGGTCACGCTACGGTTGTAATAGAACGCTCCGCCGCGCCACTCTCCGCCCACGAAGCCGACGCCTACGTACCCGAAACCGTAATTGATGCCGCCATAGAAGCCGACATGCGGACCCCAGTATCCCGGATGCCAAAGGTATAGGCCGCCGCCCCAGCCCCAGTATCCCGGCGTCCACAGCATTCCGACGGGCGCCAGCACCCACGTGCCGGGCACCCAGTAATAGCCGCCGTCGTCATTCCACGCCCAGTAACCAGGCGTCCAGATATATCCCGGCCCAGGACAAATTGGTTGCGCGTAGACCGGCAGCATCGGCGGCCCAATACGAACCGAGATCCCGACTGCCACCTGCCCGAATGATGCAACCGAAAACGCCGATATCAATAACCCCAAAACCATCCAGCGGATCAGAGATCTTTTCATATTTTTCGACCTTCTTGTCGCTTCCCTAAGCCGAACGGTATGAACGTATTGCTCAACCATTTTGGACTAAGAAGCTGCGCTCGGCACGATTGCGTTCCTTCCCTGTAAACACGGCAATCCCAACTATGTTGCGACCCCGGCTGAAAGCATTTGAAATGAAAGGGATGCAGAAAGGGAAAACTACAACAGACGAGGAGGAAATCCTACCAGGAAACTTTGACCGGACAACCAAGCGCTCCCATCAATTCACTTTCTTCGCCTTGGCGATCCTCTGATCGATCGGCTTTCGTCCGGCGAACCCTTCGCTGGTTCCATGCCAGTGCGTGATGCTCTTCTCGCCTAATTTCCAGCACAACAGAATGATTTGCCCCTCCACTTCGCAGGGAAAATCGAGCAGTCCGATATCGAGGTCCTTCACCTGCACCCCGATGGAGTCGATCTCAGCCACAGCATCTTTGGCGCGCTGCTCTGCTTTGGCGCGCTCTGCCTTGCGACGGGCGAGCGGAACAACGTCAAGGAACATTCCGCCCCTAAGAAATACTCGATGCTGCAGCGCCTGTTGCTCCGCATCCACATCCTCAATAGTTTTCTTAGCATTGATGGCGGATCGCAGAAGCGACTCGAGGACCGGGAGAAGCGACAGCGCTTCATCAAGCGTGAAAGTTCGGTCAGACATTGGGATAACTCTATTTTACCGCAGCCAAACGCTGACTGCTTTGCGTCGCGGTCGAACTATCACACCAACTCGAGGCGCGAGCGTCATCTAGGACGACGCTCTGGTGACGAGAGCCTGCAGCTCAAACACCAGCCGGTTTATAGCCTGATCGAAATTCCTGTCGCTGTTCGCCTGCCCTGCGCCAAATTCGATGCGCACCTTGAAGCCCCATAAGATCACGTTGGTTCTTGGATCGCGGATGGTCAGTCGAAACAGCGGATCGCTGGCAGCCGCATCCACTCCGACCTCGAGCACCAGGTCGGCTTCGCCGGGCGAGTCCACAATCTGATAGTGCCCCGCATTTTTCATCGCATAATAAAATTCGTTGTAACAGCGGTCCGGCCCCCCAGTAAATGTGGCCTGTCCTGGAACTATTTCGTCTGCTCCAGCGTTCGCGATGAACACTTTCTTGGCATTCAGAATCTGCGACGGGACCGGTTCCTTTGGAACCGTTTTCTTCTCGGCGGCCCTTAGAAACTGCGCCTGAACGAATAGCATCCAGACAACCGCAAAAATCATAAAAGCCTTGGAAATCTTTTTCATGCGTCCTCCAGTTCACAGTACCCCCGGAAACAATGTCTGCTTGATAGACGTCCACGATTGACAGCCACTGTAGATTCTTCGTCAACCGTTGTAAATCTTAGTCAAGGTCAGGATGCTGACTCGGTTCGCGATGTGCTTCCACGCAAAAAACGGCTGGGACAAGTTAGTCCCAGCCGTCGCGAATATAGCAGTCCGAAGATCCGGCCGTTATTGCGGCAACAGTACCGAATCAACGACGTGGATTACGCCGTTCGAACACGCAATGTCGGTCTTCACCACGTTCGCGTTGTCAACCATCACCTTGCCGCCGTCTGCCATAATTTTCAGATCCTTGCCGTTGACCGTCTTGGCTTCGTGCATTTTCACTACATCCTTCGCCATCACTTTTCCAGGGACGACGTGATAGGTCAGGATTGCCACCAGCTTTTCGTGATTCTCGGGCTTGAGCAGGTCCTCAACCGTTCCAGCGGGCAGTTTCGCAAATGCTTCATCTGTCGGTGCGAAAACCGTAAATGGACCTTTTCCCTTCAGGGTGTCCACCAGTCCGGCGGCCTGCAGAGCTGTAGCGAGCGTTTTAAAATCTCCGGCAGCAACTGCCGTATCGACAATATCTTTCTTCCCCATGCTTCCCGCGCTGGCAACCAGCGACATGGAAACGACACACAGAGTGAGGGCAAGTGCAATGCGCTTCATGAAATTCTCCTGAAATGAGTTTTAGTTGTTTCACCGCGTACAAGGAGAAGACGAGTAAAACTGCTTTTCAGATTGTGAAAAGCCGCAATGACCTGCTTCCTGTTTTCCCAAGGGTTAACAGGTCTGCACAGCGCTCAATTCTTGAGAAAAACAGGACTTTTCTGATGCGCTGCGACTAGTGGTCGCGGCCGCCGGAGGGGTCTGCCGAATTCGCGCTGTTCACGTCGACATAGATTCCTTGCGACGCCGCCGTTCCGGGGGGATAGCAGTTTCCATCGCGGCTGTAGTTCGTGCAGTGGGCGGCGACATCCTTGCGCTGCGGTGATTGCGCGAATTGCCAGACCTCCGCGAAATCAACGCCGCTCTTCGTAGGAGCAGGTGGCTCCTTGGCGAGCGCACAGCCGGGAGACGGCGGACATCCATCGTTGATCGCCCAATAGGTGATCTTTCGCGGCCCGGCGCTCTCCCGGATGTCTACGGCAGTCACGACTTTCTGCTCATCGGGGGACACTTGTCCCGAACAATAAATTCCCGCGCGAAATCCTGCAGCCGTGATCCCGTCGACCCATGCATAGATATAAGCCTTCTGCTCCGGCAGCATGCGTCCGCCCTGCTCCTGATCGAGAAAGATAATCGTATTTCGCGGAAATCCTTCCCGAAGCGCAGAGTCCGCCGCTCTGCGAGCATCCGCAGATCCAAGCCGCTTGGCGTTGGTCTCAGACTTCAGCTCAGCGTAGAGGCGTCCGTTGAACAGAACAAGGAAGCCGAAGCCCGCGGATGCAATGGCCGCGCGATGCCCGACCCAGGAATTCGATTTTTCTCCCGGAGGATTGTTGAGCCAATAGCCTGTGTAGGAGAAAGTTTGCCGCAGGGTCTTCAGGTTTCCTTCACCGGGATAAACATTGCGGTCGAACCCGAGGTAGGTTTGGCTATACGCTACGCCGCTGAAGGAACCGAGAATTACCGCTAAAGCCAAGCGCGTATAAAGTTTCATGAAATAAGGTCTCGGCGTACTCAGCGTCCTCTGCGGTGTGCGTTTTCTTGATGGATGATCTTGTTCAGCCACCAATGTGAACCATCGTTCTCGACGCCGGCACGAAATCCGGTTCTCCGATATGGTGGCGCTCTTCCTTCTTCGCCACGACTCCGCGGATGAACTCAGCCAGCTCTTCATCACTGGCCCCGCGGCGCATCTGCGCGTGAAGATCGTGGTCCCACACCGAAAACAGGCATGTGCGGATTTTCCCGTCACTGGTGATACGAATGCGGCTGCAGTGTCCGCAGAACGGATGCGACACGGGAGCAATAATCCCGATCTCTCCAATACCATCTTCGAAGCGATAACGCCGGGCGGTCTCCGAACGTCCATGCGGGATCTCGACCAGCGGACGGTATTCGGCCATCCGCGCCAGAATTTCTTCCAGAGGCACCACCGTCGACGGCGACCATGACCGATCTTCCTCCAGCGGCATGAACTCGATAAATCGCACCGTCACGCCCTCTTCGCGCGCGAACATGCCGAAAGGAATGATCTGATCTTCATTGAAGCCTCGCATCAGAACACAATTGACTTTCAGAGGCCACAATCCTGCCCGGCGCGCCGCACGAATTCCAGCGAGAACATGGTCGTAACCGCCAGGCACTCGCGTGATTCTCGTAAAGCGATCTGGGTCGACTGCATCCATCGACACCGTGACGCGGCTCAGGCCGGCATCCTTCAGCGGCTTCGCCAGATCGGCCAGAAGATGGCCGTTGGTCGTAAGCGCGATGTCGAGGGGATCGGAGTTTGCGGAGCGGCGGACGCCCTCGTCCGCCCGGCCACACCGCAGCCGCGCCAACTCCCGCACGAAGTCCACCACGCCGGTGCGCAGGAGCGGTTCGCCTCCGGTAAGGCGGACCTTGGTGATGCCCATCTCGACCAGCACCCGCGCCATCCGGAAATAATCCGCGAACGGCAGATCTCCGTATAGCGCACCTTCATTCCCCGTCCGGCAATACACGCACTTGTAGTTGCAGCGGTCGGTAATCGAAATCCGCAGGTCAGTGATCGCACGCCCGAATTTGTCGCGAAGTACAGGCATTTGGCCGTAGGCTTTTGGCTTTGGCTCTCAGCTTTCTGTAAAAAATACCGGGAAGCCAGGAGCCAATAGCAATTCGGGAAGGAGACGAACAGGCGGGACAATACCCCGGCAGGCCGTTTCCTTTCCAATGCGCCCTTTCAGAGCGCGGGAGGCGCTGGCGTTTCCACCAACACCCTTGGGAACCGATGCAGTCTCGCCTGCATCTGCCCCTCGCCGTCGCAACCTCAGGTATGCCTGCAGGCCGGGACAGTCGGAAACATCAACTAATTATAGTCCCGCACGGATGACCAGTGTCTCGGGTTGGTCTCAACACGGGCCAGAAACTGGGATCAATTCAGCTCAAGGCTGATAGCTATGAGCTGACAGCTTATTTCAGAGCCTTCTCAATCCCAGCCTCAGCCAGCGGCGCCGCAATCTTGAACCCCGCGGCATTCGGATGTAGCCCGTCATCCGCCAGATCCTTCTTCATCATGCCCTTGTCATCGACCATGGCAGAGAAGTAATCGACGTAAACGATATTGTTTTTGGCGCAGTAATCCTTGATCCATTCATTGAGTGCCAGAATGCGCGACTGCGGCCGCTGTGCGAAGAAGTCTTTCGCTTTTTCTGTGTAGTTATGCACCGGCATGATGGAGCACAGCACTACACGAATCCCATGCACGCGCGCCAATTCGGACATCGAAGCCAAATCGCCTTCGATCGTTTCATTCCGCATGGGTCCGGTATTGCCGGCAATGTCATTCGTTCCCGCAAGAATAATCACGACTTTGGGCTGCAGATTGATCACATCCTGGCGGAAGCGAACCAGCATTTGCGGCGTGGTCTGCCCGCCAATGCCGCGATTGATGTAAGGCTTGCCGGGGAAGTAATCTTCGAGTTTCCAGATGTCGGTGATCGAGTCGCCGTAAAAGACGACTCGGTTCTCTCCCGCGGCCGGAGGCCCAAGTGCTGCATCCGCATCGCGATACCGCGCCAGCTGTCCGAAATCATCGGTGAACATAGCGATGCGCGACGCCCGGTACTGATCGAGGCCTGCGAACCCCGTGGTCGGGATGGACGGGACCGAGGCAGCTGGCTGTTGCGCAAAAACGACACAAGTGAAAAGGAGAAAGAACAAAATGATCTTCGATGTGTTGCGGAAGTGCATAAGACCTCGTCGCTTGCGGTTCAATCCGCGTAAATACGCACAAAGAGAAGTTGACTACATCCCGTCGTAGTTCGGCCCGCCTCCGCCCTCCGGAGGCACCCACGTAATAATCTGGTACGGATCCTGAATATCGCACGTCTTGCAGTGCACACAGTTCGAGGGATTTAAGCTGATGCGCTTGCCATTCGGCTGGCTCGAATCGTCAACCATCTCATATACATTCGCCGGACAAAAATTCTGGCACGGGCTGCCGTACTCTTTAACGCAGCGCTCGTTGCACACTTTCGTATCGTGAATGACGAGGTGCGCCGGCTGATCTTCTTCATGCTTTGTGCCTGAGTGATAGAGATCGGTGAGCTTATCAAACGTCAACTTGCCATCGCCCTTGGCCGGGCCGATCAAATGCCGTTCCGGTCCGCCATCGACCGGCAACTGCGCAAGCTTCCTCATTCGCTCATACCCTGCGACGCCCGGATAGCGGTTCCACAGCCCGCGTCCGCCAGTGATCATCTGCAATCCGGTGTGGAACATTCCGGCGAGCATGCCATGCTCAAAACCCTGGTGAATGTTGCGATATTTCCACAGCTCTTCTTTGATCCAGCTGGATTCCACTTTCTTCTGAAACTCGCCCAGCACTTCCGAAGACGAATCATCCTTCTGAAGAGCTTCGAACGCCGTCTCCGCGGCCAACATCCCGCTCTTGATGCCTAGATGAATTCCCTTCAGCCTCGCCGAGTTAAGAAATCCGGCGGAATCGCCGACAATCATCCATCCATCGCCCGCCACAGGAGGGACCGACCACCATCCCCCATAGGGCATCGACTTCGCGCCGTAGCGGATCATCTTTCCGCCTTCCAGCAAACGCGCCACAAACGGATGTTTCTTGAACTGCTGCAGCACGCGCTGCGGATCGATCCTTGGATCGGCATAATCCAGGCCGGTCACGAATCCCAGCGAGACAACATTATCTTTCGATCCATAGATCCACGCCCCGCCGTATTCGTGCGTGGTCAGCGGCCACCCCATCGTGTAGATAACTTCGCCCGGCGCGATCCGGCCTGCAGGTACTTCCCATAATTCCTTCACGCCGACGCCGTACGTTTGGGGATTACGATCTTTCGCGAGATCGAACTTCTCGACGAGTTGCTTGGTCAGAGATCCCCGCGGGCCTTCCGCCAGAATCACGACCTTTGCCTGCAAATCGTAACCAGGCTCGAAATTCGATTTCTGATTTCCTTCCTTATCGACGCCCTTATCATCCGTCCGCACGCCGATCACTCGGCCGCCATCGTAGAGCAGTTCCGAGCCCGCGAATCCCGTGAAGACCGTGATTCCCGTCTCTTCGACTTTGCTGCCCATCCATTTCACGAAGCGGTTCAACGATATGACGTAGTTGCCGTGATCTCGCAGGAATGGCGGGGTGATGGGGAACCTGAAGCGCGATGCCTTAGTGAGGAAATAAACCGATTCCTTCAGAACAGCAGCATCCAGTGGCGCCTCTTTCTCGAAGTCGGGCAACAACTCGCGCATCGACCGTGGATCAAGCAGCGCACCGGAGAGACAATGCTGTCCAACTTCCCGCGCTTTCTCAAGGACGTAGATATTCTCTTTACTTAATTGCGAATCAGGATGTGCGACGTTATGCGCGTCAATGAGCTGCGAGAGCCGCAAGGCACAAGCCATCCCGGCTGGCCCGCCACCAACAATGACAACATCGGCCGGCATCTGTGGACGTTCCACGCCTTCAATCGGTTTGCGGAAGACGAGCATAAAGTTTCCAGTTTCGAGTTCTAGTTCCCAGCTCCGGCCCTGAGCGCTTGCATATAATCGATCAGGCCATTCAATGTCCCGCAAACTTCTTCAGACTTTCTTGAAACTCCGAAACTATCCTTTCGCCTTCTTCACTTCCTCAATCAGTGGCGGGACGATATCAAAAAGGTTGCCGACCACTGCATAATCGGCAATCTCAAAAATCGGAGCTTCCGAATCCTTATTCACGGCAATGATCGCGCGCGATCCCTTCATCCCGACAATATGCTGAATCGCTCCGCTGATGCCCAGGGCCAGATATAGTTTCGGAGCAACCGTCTGCCCCGACGATCCGATCTGACGGTCCATCGGAAGCCAGCCCGAATCGCAGATCGGACGCGATGCCGCCAGGTCGCCTCCCAGCGCATCGGCCAATTGCTTGGCAATCTCGATGTTCTTCTGCTCTTTGATGCCTCGCCCGACAGCCACGATTACCTCAGCCTGCGTCAGATCGACGGCCTGCTTCGCTTCTTTGAATACTTCCTGCGGCTTGTTGCGTATGACTCCATCGGCGATCTCAACGTTCACAGTCTCGACCGGCGCGGCACTCGCTCCGTCTTCCGCCTTGTCTCCGCGGAACGAGCCATTCTGGAATGTCGCAAACCATGGAGCTTCGCTCGTGAAGCTAACGTCCGCAGCCAGCTTGCCCTGGAACATCTGACGAGTGAACACCAGCTTTCCAGAGTCATGCTTAAATCCAATGCAGTCGCTGATCACCGTGCGTCCCATGCTGGTCGCAAGTTTCGGGACGAAGTCGCGCACCTGATACGTATGCGGCATCAACACCAGCTTGGCGGGATGGTTCGCGAGAAACTGCTTCAACGCCGCCGCAAATGCATCGGGTGTATACGGCGCAAGCTTCGGCGACTCGATCGCATACACCTTCGCCAGTTTCTTGCCGGCGATCTCTGACGCCACGGAGCCCGTGCCGACCACGGCAGCTTCCAGCGTCCAGCCCGTAGCGGCCGCAACCGCCTGTCCTGCCGTGATGGTTTCAAACGAAACGCGATTCAGCTTTCCCTCGCGCTGTTCAACCACAACCAGAATCGTGTCAGCCATATCAGCTACTAGCTCCTGACTTCTAGCAAAACCTGAAACAGTGTCTCGACGTCTGCCTTCTGCTGTCCGACGAGCACGCTCGTCCTACAACACACGCAGCTCATTCTTCAGCTTGTCCACCAGTTTCTTTGCAATCTCCGCGGGCGCGCCTTCAATGCGCTCCGTCTTCTTGGTCTTCTGCGGAATGTAGAGCTTCTCAATCTTTTGCAGGTTCTCGCCAATTGCCGACTGCACTTCCGCGAGCGGCACTTTGCGCAGCGGCTTGTTCTTCGCCTGTTTGATGCCGATCAGCGTCGCGTAGCGGAGCTTATTGATGCCCGACTGGATCGTCAGCACCGCGGGCGTCGGCATATCGACAAACTGAAAATATCCCGCTTCCAACTCGCGCTTCACCCGGATGCCGGACTCCGTCTTCTCAATCTGCATAATGATGGTCGCGTGCGGCCATCCGAGCAACTCGGCGAGGATGACACCCGTCTGCGCATACCCGTAATCGTCCGACTGTAGCCCGGTAAAAATGAGATCGAATTGCTCGTCTTTGATCGCAGCCGCGAAAGCCTTCGCCGTATTGAACGCGTCGAGCCCGACAAACTTCTCGTCTTCAAGATGAATGGCCCGGTCCGCGCCCTTGGCCAGCGCCTCGCGCAACACCTGCTGTGCCCGCGCCGGCCCGCTCGTGATCACTACGACCTCGCCCTTATGCTTCTCACGCTGCCGCAACGCCTCTTCGAGCGCGTACGCGTCGGGCTCGTTCACTTCATAGGAAACGTCTTCGCGAATCCACGTGCCGTTTTCGTTGAGTTTCAGGGGCGCATCCTTCTGCGGCACCTGCTTCATGCAAACCAGGATTTTCACTGAAATCTCCCAAGCCAGTGGACTTTCGTTCGCCACGGCAAAACTGGTCAGTATAAATGAGGCGTGCGTAGCGGAGGAAATCAGCAAGAACCACTAATTGTGCGGTTTCGAATACGCGGCGCGCAGGGTTCGCTGGAAACCTTCTTCATCCGAAACCGTCTCCCGGTAGCCCAACTCCGTGCGTATCCGACTCGTATCAAAAGCGATATTCTGCGCGAACTCAAATGGGCTCACCAGATCGGGCTCAAGAGTGGACGCCGGTAGCGAGGCCAGGCGTTCAGCAATCGTCGGCGTGTATGCCTCCCCCACGTTGTAGACGCGTCCCTCTGCGCGCGGATGCGTCGCCGCAAGCACGATCGCCGCGGCAACGTTTTCTACAAACCCGTGAGTCCAGCGCCAATTCGGATGGTGACGATATCGATAGATCGTCGCCAGATCCTCATTGCCGCCCGGCCCATAAACTTTGGGCAAGCGCAGAACCGTACCCGGCAGTCGTGGCTCGCTGAGGACAACCCGCTCCGCCAAAATCTTCTCGTACCAATATTGCAGGACATCCTTCGACGACGCCTTCCCCCGATACGGAAAGAGCACGGTGCGCAGAGGTGCTTCTTCGCAGAGCAGTTCATTGTCGATTGGACCCGGCTCGATTTTCGTGAAGCGTCCGTACGCCCGGTATACATCTCCACTGCTCAGCAGGACGAACCGTCCCGCGCGCCCAGCAAACGCTGCTACCGCGGCTTGCGAATCCTCCAACCCCATCGCCATGGTGTGGATCACAACGTCAGGCCTGAAATCGAAAACTTGCGGCAGGAAGTTGCGAATTGGCGTGATCGAACTGGGATCGACAATCTCACGGACAAACGCCGGAAGATTCACACGCGTTTCCCCGCGATGGTATATAGCCACGTCGTGATCCTGGCGTGCGATTTCCCGCACGATCGGCGCGCCGATAAAGCCGGTACCCCCAACCACCAGAATCCGCATAGCCATCTTAAGGATAGCGAATCCTTCCCGCAAAGGCGGCGAACTCCCGGTGGCGATCCAATGTGGACTGCCTCCACTTACTCATTCGGCGTGACCGGCTATTTCCCTTCCAGCGGTTTGACAAATACCCAGACCGTATCGGTGGTCGGGCTGTAGAAAAGGGTCACAGTCACATCTCGCGGGTTCTGCTTGAATGCGAAGTGATAGCGGAAATTTTCGTGCAGGTCCTTGGCCCGTACACCCTCGCGGAATCTTCCATAGAATTCGCGTACGTCCGTACACGGAGCAACCTGCTTGAAAAAGTTTTTGCCAAGCACATTCTCTTTTTTCAAGTTGGCCAGTTTGGACTCGTACGCATTGAACTTCAACACCGTGCCATCGACGCTCAACTGGATGGCTCCGTGCGGCAACTGGTCTAATTCGGTTTCGTTCATGCCGTCGATAATGCTCGCAAGGCTGTGGCGTGCGGCGGCGGATGAAGCGGTCATGGATCCTCCTGAATTTCGTGAAATGAGTCGTTGCGAAAAAATGTGCTCGCACAACGCCGGATCTTGCTGGGGAAGCAGGACGTCTGTGCTCGACTCACTATGAAAGGCACACAGACTTCAGTCAATGGAGAGCGCTTCGTGCGCTCTGACGGTAGTAACTGGAACAGGTTACGAATTCAGTGTGGAGAAAACTTCGACGGTCTTTTTTTCTAAGGGAGAAAAACGAGTAGTTCCGCACGATGCTGCCTGCGCGACCTGAAAGCATTCAACAAGGTAACTTGGATTTTGATGTTGTCATCGCTGCTCCTGATGCAATGCGTGTTGTGGGTAAACTCGGTACGATCCTTGGGCCACGTGGCTTAATGCCTAACCCGAAAGTCGGT